>JAANXD010000006.1 GCA_018263435.1 Candidatus Scalindua arabica
ACACGGCTTTCTCAGTGTCCATTTTCTGATAGATCAAAGCAAGCTTCCTTATATTTTTCTCCTTGAGAGATTCATCTGAATCTTGACCCACTACCTGCAGGTTTTTCATTTGTTCACAGATTGTAGCGGCACCGGAAGAATTAAACTCGGAGAGTATCTTTGCAGATTTCTTAGACGGCATACCGGACAACACTTTAGCGCTTGTATCATGTTTTAATTTGCTTAACACACCTGCCGCCTTTAATGCCTCCATTGAAGCGTAAATAGCAGATAGGCGCTTCAGGTTCTTACGCTCACTTTCACTGAAAACAACAAGATCACTATCAAGATCTATTCTCTCCGCACTTATAAACGTCAACGCCTCATCCAGGTCCTCTCTCATGGTTGCTATTTCGCTCTTACGACCTTCTACATCTGTTTCAAAGGCTTCTATTTCCTTTTCCTTTTTATCAAGCAGTGCAACCTTCTTCTCATATAAATCTATTCTCTCGCGAAGCTCCTTCTGGTACTTTCTGATCTCACCAGATGAGAATTCTCTTATCATCCTGACAGCTTCTTTCTTTTCATCTTTCTCTTTTTCCTCTTTAATCGCTTTAAGCACTTTTCCACTTCCTTCTAAATGACTATATTTCTTCTCAGTCTCTAACAACTTAGCGGAATAATGTTTTTTCAGCTTCTCTTCGAGTCCCTTCTTTAAGACTATCATTGCTACAGATGACACAGCGAAGAAAACGATGAAAAACAAAATGTAAGGAATATATTTTTTTATATCTAATTTGATTTTAATCATTTTTGGCCACCAATTTATTAGCAAATTTTGTCATTGCAATATCATCCATTTCCTTGCTAGATAACGACTCCAGATAATCTTTATACTCTTCTTCCCACTTGTCCCTTAGTTTTTCTAATGCCTTTCTCTTCTTTACTATAATTGCCAATTCCTCCTGAACAATCCTAAATTCCTTTGTTATTTCCTGCTGCCTGATTTTGCCGGAATCAGCTTCACTACTAAGTCTCAGGAAATATTCTTCATACGTCCTTAGTTCAACAGGGGCAATGTCATTTTGTTTCTTTGAACTAAGATCGTTCTGGCATATTATCTTTTGCTTCTCCAGGTTTCTTAATTTATCCTCTTCCTTCAGAAGCTTATCCTGTATAGCCCTCAATCTCCCTATACATTCATCCTCATGAATAAGCTCTTTATTGAGCAGCGGCTGCAGTTTAAAATGGAATTTTTGCACTTTATATCACTCTACACATAACCCAGACAAGCTGGAAAAACCCAAAATACGCCGCCAGAGGCGCCCCTCGGAGTATCTTCAAGGTCCGACTCAGTCGGGAAGCACTAAATACGAAACAAATCCAAATGACAAAAATACAAATGTTCTAAAAAAACAGGTTCAGCGCTAAATATTCAGAATTTTGATCATTTGAATTTTGATATTGTTTCGAGTTTCGGATTTCGATATTCAAATTTATTTTCTGCTAAAAAAAGCAAGAAATTGTCGACTTAGAGACTATGCCCCCACAGCAACCTTGTCCTGTTGGACTTTTTCTCCATAACCCTTCATCATTTCCTCTAATCTACCTATATCCTCTTCATAGTTACTCTGTTCATCAACACCTTGTTTGAGAAACTCTGTAATCTTATCATACATGCTTATCGCAAAGTCAATATTGTGATTCTTCCCTTCTACGTAAGCGCCGATATTTATCATATCCTCTGCTTCTTTGTAAACCGCATAAGTAGTCCTCATCCTTTGGGCTGCCTCTAAATGTCCGGGTGAAACAATATCAATCATACATCTGCTCACACTGTTAAGGATATCTATAGCCGGATAGTGATTCTGGGCTGCCAACTTTCTGGAAAGTATAATATGGCCGTCCAGGATTCCCCTCACTGTATCTGAAACCGGTTCGTTAAGATCATCACCATCAACTAATACGGTATACATTGCAGTAATACTGCCTTTAGGTGTTATACCGGTCCTCTCCAACAGCTTTGGCAGCACGGAGAAGACTGACGGTGTATACCCCCTGGTAGTCGGAGGCTCTCCTATGGCAAGTCCCAGCTCACGCTGTGCATTGGCAAGCCTTGTAATGGAATCTACTAATAACATTACATTCAAACCCTTATCTCTTAAATATTCAGCTATTGTTGTCGCAACAAATGCCCCCTTAAGCCTCACCACAACAGGCTTATCAGAAGTTACCACCACCACCACCGATTTCTTTAAACCTTCTTCTCCCAGGTTATGCTCGATAAATTCACGAACCTCTCTTCCACGTTCTCCTATCAATGCAATGACATTAACATCTGCCGTAGAAGATCTCGCGATTTCACCCAGGAGAGTACTCTTTCCAACTCCACTACCTGCAAAAATCCCCATCCTCTGGCCTTTGCCGCAGGTAAGGAGGCTGTCAATTGCCCTGATACCCGTACTAACAGGATTAGTTATCAGGGGTCTGTTCAGCGGTTCCGGCGCCTCAGTATGTAAGGGCCTGATTTCGTCATAATCAACCGGCCCTTTGCAATCTATAGGATTACCCAATCCGTCAAGTATTCTGCCTTTCAAAGACATTCCAAGCTTAATATTAAACGGCTTACCGGTTGCAATCACTTCACTCTTTGGACTAATCCCATGCATATCAGCAATTGGCATTAATAACGTTTTCTTATCTTTAAAGCCGACTACCTCTGCTAAAACAGGTTTATCCTCAGATTGTGTAGTCAATCTGCACAACTCTCCAACATGTACCTCCGGTCCTAAAGATTCTATCAGCATACTTGTAGCCCTTGAAACCGTTCCTATCAAGTTTGCGGTGTTTGTATCTGAAAGCCTCTGATGATACTTCCCAAATATCTCTTCTACTCTTGACATTCCATGCCTTCCGCTTCTGAATTGTGTTCTCCAAATGCTGATACAATTTCTCCCCAGCGCGTTTCCACCCTTGCATCAACACCACCACAATCTGTAACAACCTTGCAACCTCCTCTTGAGATATCACCATCACTGATCATTTCACTCTCCTCACCATCAACTGTCAACCCGACAACATTCAATGCCTTTAACTTTTCAGCATCTTCCGGATTTACATGAACTCTCAATATTTTGTTTTCCTTTACTTTGTTAAGTGCATCCCCGACAACACTCTCAATTATTTTACTGCTGTTTTGAGAGATTTCTTCGTAAACAGTTTTCTTTGCAATGGCAAGAGTGAGTTTGATAATTTCCTTCTCACATTTATCCCAGATATTATCCCGTTCATGTTTTAAATCCTCGATTGCCTTCTGCAAACTCTGACATATAAGCTTAACATTTTCCTGATTTTCCTTTAATGCGTCATCCCTGCCTTTTTGATACGATTCCTTACTGGCATTCTCTATTAACCTCTTATTTTCTTCCTCTACAGACAATGAACATTTAGATTCCAGAACAAATGGTTTTCCGATAACAGGTAATTTATAGATATTTTTCCTACTCATACCATTGGCCCTACGTCTTCACTCTTTGTTCTTACAGTCTCACCTTGTGCCTCCATCTTGCTTAAAGCATCAACCATTACTTTCTGTGCGGCTTCTACCTCTGCCAGCGGTTTCGGGCCTAATATCGCTTGTTCCTCTTTGACCATATCACCCATACGTTGTGACATGTTCTTGAATATCTTCTCAGTTACTTCCTTGCTGGCAGTCTTTAAACTCAAGGCAATAGTTGCGGTCTCGGTCTCAGACATCATCTGCCTCAACGCCTTATCTTCTACTATCGAAATGTCCTCAAAAACAAACATCAGTGTTTTTATTTCTTGAGCAATGTCAGGATTTTCTTCCTTTATACGCTGCATAATTGATTTTTCCGTCACAGAATCGCTTCGATTAAGTATTTCTGCAATAGCCCTGTATTTTCTCTCGTTTGGAGTGTCTAACCTGTCTCCCAACGAGACCACTTTTTCCTCAAAGAGTTCATCAATCATCTTGATTGTCTGAACAGGCGGCGGCACTGAAGTAGCCATTCTATTTAGCACGTCCAGCCTTAATTCTTCAGGCAATGCGCCCACTACATCTGCAGACTGCTGCGGTTCAAGATATGACAATATCAGTGCAACCATTTGATTATGCTCTCCGGCAAGTATTGACAAAATCTCTTCACTTGTAAGATGCTTGAAATATCTGAATGGTATTATGCTGGGCCTGTGGTCCTTGATTACACCTATTATTTCTTCACTTTGACGCGTGGACTCGAATTCTCCCTGGAACTCATTAAGCACGCCCATGGAGACATCACTGCTTACATTTCTCATCCTCCCGATAATGTCGCTGATCTCTGCAATCTCTGCCTCCCCAAAGTTTCCAAGGATATCTGCAGCCATCTCCGGGCCCAGATTTAAAAGCAGTACTGCAACCTTTTCCTTACTTGAAAGATTCACTATTAATCACTCTCTCTCAACCATTTTCTGACAAGATTACTTGTGGTCTTCGGGTAAGCCTTTGTGTTATCAATTATACCGTCTCTAACTACTTCACGTTTTTCATTACCCTGCCTTGCCACATCTATTTCATTAACCTGTTCCTCAAGTTCAGGCGGTGCATCATATGTAGCATAATTTACACCTGCTGTAGCTCTTCTTGGTACTATGACACTCTTTAATGCCTTTTTAGCAAACAAAAGAAATGCAAGGACAGCAATCACCAGAGAGCTACTCCTGGCAATTGACAGTATGAATTCTTTTTTGTCTGCCTTCGCAACACTCTCTTCATCAACATATACAGGAAGATGATGCTGGAATTCAACGCTCTGTATCTCAAACTTATCATTTCTTGGCGCTGATTCATCAAGCCCTATTGCCTGTTTTACAATTGCAGCTATCTGTGCTAATTCTTCTTCCGTCCTGGGGATATATGTACTGGTCACCTCACCGTCTGCGTTTTCCCCTTCTTCATAATTACCATCGACGAGAACTGCAACTGTCAACCTCTTAATCCTTGCCTCATGTTCAGACACAACCCGTTCTACTTTGCTCAATGCATATTGTGTAGTTTCAGTTTCTTCTGCTTCTTTGGACATTCCACCAGAAGCTTCACTATTATTGCCCTGAGGCATTTCTGTTGATTGAGTCGTAATAACCTGGCTTATGGGTACCTTCTTTTCATTATCGTATTCTATTTGCTTCTCATCGAGATGCTTAAACTCAAGATCAGCACTTACTTTAACAATCGCCTTACCGGGACCGGTCATCTTTTCAATTATACTCATTGCTTTAGATGCATAATGGTCTTCTATCTTTCTGCTTAAACCAAATTGATTTGTAATCTCTCCGGACATCTTCGACTCGCCACTCGTCGATAATAAATTACCCCTATTGTCTGTTATAGTAATATCTTCAGTACTCAGCCCCTCAACACTTGTACTAACAAGGTGTGTTATACCTGCTATCATTTCAGGCCTTAAGCCATTTCTCTTTCTCATCTTTATTACAACGGAAGCTGTAGACGGTTTCTCATCTTTAATGAATAAAGAGGGTTCAGGTATCACAATCTGAACCTTTGCCCACTCTACTCCATCCAATTGTGCAATAGTTTTTGATAATTCACCCTGTAGCGCCCTCCTATAATTAATTCTCTGTGCCAGGTCTGACATGCCAAACTTAACTTTATCAAATAATTCGAAACCAACTTCACCTCTTGGCAAACTATTCTCTGCGAGGACCATTCTTGATTCATATATTTTGTTTGCAGGCACTAACACTGTAGAACCATTATCCTTTACTTTATAAGGTATGTTATTATCTCTCAGGTACGCAACAACCTCTCCCGCTTCCCTTTGGCTCAAGTCACTATACAAGAGTCCGTAATCAGGCGTCCTAACCCAGAATGTGACTGCCAGCAAACCGGCTATAAATCCCAGTATCACTATGACAAAAGTGAGTCTCTGTCCGAAACTTGTACCTTTCCATATATTCCCAAATTCACCAACTATCTGACTCAATTGAATGTCTCCTTTAAATAAATATTCTATTCGGGTTTACTTTCGATCTGAAAGCTGTTTATGTAAATTCGCAAATAAGATACCACAAGATAAAATTCCATATTTAAAGATTTGTCTAATCCATATAATACTCTAAGGCATGTTAAAACAGGTGATTCCAGCCCCATTTATGTTTGCAAGTTATGGTACAAAGCATTTTACGAGCCTTAATATAACTATAAGCGTAGCATTTTTGAACCAATCGTAGTTTTATTAGACAAGCCTCACCTTATAACAATTGTGAAATTCTTGTTATTGGTTGGCAGGTTTTCTGGTTGCTAATATGGAAGAGATAATACTAATTCCAAAGTTGATGAGGAAGGTTGATTAAAGTCATTGGCGTTGTTTGTCTCCGCATAACAGGGGGCTGTGTTACAATTGTCATCCCGAACTTGTTTCGGGATCTCTAATGTTGCTAAGTTATTGAAATTATTAGATTCTGAAATAAGTTCAGAAGACAAATTATGTATTTCTGTTATTATGACACAGCCTCCAGGGCGGCGGGCTCGCCGCAGCGAGTCTCTACCTTCCGCCAGGGGCGGATCTTGAAGCTGCCCACAGGGTCGTCCTCAGGCGACAGGCATGACAGGCGGGGAAAGGACTAATCTACAGATACTAGATAATAAATAGAGGGAGGGATAGCTGTCGCTGTCACGGCGACATGCATTCCCACTAAAAAACTTGACAGGCAAGCCGGTGGAGACTGGTAATCTATCACTCTTGTAACTACTAAATTCCTGGTTGAGGGTTACGGGTTGCAGAAGTAACCTACATTCCGCAGGGCTTCCGGCTCACAGCATCCATACCTCACGGTGTGCACCCGTCCGCCTTGGCGGAGATCGTATCAGGGCTGGCTGAAATCAACGATTGAAGCACCTGTATACCCTTACACCTGCATACGTATTATTTCTTTATATGCATCAATAAGTTTATTGCGGGTCTCCATCATGAACTTAAAGCTTACTTCTGCTTTAGACATTGCAATCATCACTTCGTGAACATTTTCAACTTTACCTGTTGCAAAGTTTTCTACTGATTCACCTGCCTTCATCTGCAAGTCGTTTACTTCATTAACAAAGTTACCGATTGTTTCCTTAAACCCAACTCCGTCTTGCTTTTCAACCTTTTCAAGTTTAAGATCAACCTTACTACCGTTTTGTATCGGACCAATTGGAAGAATGTCCATTTCTCTTTACCTCCCTATAATGTTAAGTGCTCTATCACCCATTTTTCTAAATGCAGAAATAACAGATGTATTGGCTTCATAAGATCTTGATGCGGCTATCATATCTACCATTTCTTTTGCAATACTTACATTTGGCATGCTAACAAAACCTTCCTTATTTGCCTGTGGATGTCCAGGCATATGAACCATATTCGGGGGCAGTTTGGATTCTGTTATCCCCTTAATTTTTACACCGCTGAGCATTTTGTCGTTTGCCTTGCCTCCTATCATGTTTTTGTTCAAAACACTGGCAAATTCCACCTCTTTCCTCTTATACGGACCTCCATCAGATGTTTCCGTAACCTGAGCATTTGCTATATTACTAGCTATAACACCCATCCTTGCTTTCTCCGCTGCAAGGCCGGAAGCACTAATGTCTAAAACAGAAAATGGCTTATCAAATATAGGCATATTTCCTACCCTCCTTCATGACTATTTCACCATATTAGAATTTAAAATATTGACTCACTCAAAGCTTCTAATGCCGATACTATTTTGACTGTATCGCAGCAACCATACCCTTAAATTTCTTATTTATAAGTTCCAGATATAGATTATGCCTGTCAGACGTTTGATAAAAAGTTACTAACTCTCTATCCAAATCTACGTTGTTGCCGTCTTTTCTGGTGCTTTTATCTCCAGACAAAGCTATCTTTTCCTGTACGGCCTTAATCTTGTTAATATCCTTGCTTTCAACAGCTTTTACTAACTCTTTTTGAAATGAGACATCATACTTCTTAAAACCTGGTGTGTTCGCATTAGCAATATTATTAGCAAGTACTTTATTCTTCGTAGAGGTTAAATCCAGTAATTTTGATAGCATTACAATACCCTTATTTGAGAAGTCCATTTTCAATCACCTCCAATAATATTCTATACATTCGTACAGCATCGAAAATAAAATGAGCAAAACTTATACCACACCAAATTA
This sequence comes from Candidatus Scalindua arabica, assembly GCA_018263435.1. Classification (GTDB taxonomy): domain Bacteria; phylum Planctomycetota; class Brocadiia; order Brocadiales; family Scalinduaceae; genus Scalindua; species Scalindua arabica. The sequence goes on from JAANXD010000006.1 coordinate 8,180, forward strand.
TAGTTCTGAGCCTTAGGAACTTTCACTTATTCTACCCGTTTCACGCTAAATAGCTGTTCTTAAAACAAGTTGAGACTAAGGCGCCAAATACCTTCTGTACCGGAAGGGAAGAAATTGACTACTATCTGGAAAAACTTTCCTCCTCAACCGCACATTCTTCATCAATTTCGGTATCAGCATTCATATCATAATCTGATTGTAAACTCTTATACCTGCTCAATTTGTTTCTCAGAGTGCGGGGAGTGACATCCAGTATCTCTGCAGCCCTGGTCTTGTTGCCACCAGTATTCTCAAGCGTTTTGTAAATAAGTTCCCTCTCCACGTCCTCTATAGTCTGCCCGACAGATAATCCTCCATTCTTGCTGGGCTCATTAGCACTCAACATATGTTCAAAATGCTCCGGCAGAAGCACTTCTGAGTCAATCATAACCGTACATCTGTGCATCAGATTCTTCATTTCTCTGACATTGCCACGCCAGTCATATTGCACTAAAACGTTCATAGCTTCCTTACTTATACTTTTTAATGGGATATCTATCTCGGATTTATATTTATTTAGAAAATATTCAGCTAAGACAGGTATATCATCTCTTCTCTCTCTTAAAGGAGGCAGAATTACTGGTATTACGTTAAGCCTGAAATACAAATCCTGCCTGAAGTTGTTCTTTTCAATTTCCCGCAGTATATTTCTGTTTGTAGTGGCAATAACCCTTACATCTACCTTAAGCGTCTTGGAACCTCCAACCCTTTCAAACTCCTCCTGTTCAAGGACTCTCAACAATTTTGCCTGAATCTTTGGAGAAATTTCGCTGATTTCGTCTAATAGCAGAGTACCTCCATCTGCAAGTTCAAAACGGCCCGTCCTCTTTGCGTCTGCACCTGTGAACGACCCCCTCTCATGCCCAAACAATTCACTTTCCAACAAACTTTCCGAAAGTGCAGCACAGTTAACCTTGATAAACGGTTTTGATTTCCTCTGGCTGTTTGAATATATAGAATGCGCAACAAGCTCCTTCCCTGTTCCACTTTCACCCTGAATCAGTACACTGGCCTTGCTTTGCGCAATCCTTTTTACATCATTAAGCACCTCAAACATTTTTGAGCGTTTGTCTATAACAAGCTCATACTCTCCGCTATTATCTAATCTTGATCTCCAATATTTATTTTCATCTATAAGGCTCTGACGTTCCTGAATCCTTTTTAAAAGCAGCTCTATATTATCAAGCGAAAATGGTTTTATAATATATTCGTATGCACCTTTCTGCATTGCTTCAACTGCAGATTCAATACTGCCATATGCCGTCATAATTACAACTGTAGTTTCCTTTGAAGTTTTCTTTACTCTCTCTAATACCTTTAGCCCACCCATCTTAGGCATCCTCATGTCGAGAAATACCAGGTCATAATTCTGTTTCTCAACCATACTAACTGCTTCCTGTCCATCACAGGCATTATCAACTGAATAGCCGTCTCTTTGTAACGCCTCACTTAAGTAACTTCTGCTGAGGTCATCATCATCTACTACCAATATTTTTTCGATACCCAATTAGTCCCTCCATTCAGACCATTACATGACTCAAATGACTTGTTTCATTTGGCACGTTTAGTGTTGCATATTGACTTGTTGGTAAATTCACCAGAATTGTTGTTCCCTTTTTGTGTTCACTGAGAATATTTATCCGCCCCTCATGAAGTTCGATAATTTTGCGTACTATCGCCAGACCCAACCCGGTACCACCATCTTTAGTAGTAAAAAACGGCTCAAAAATCTTTTCAATAGTACTCTCTTTGATACCGTTACCGGTGTCAACAAAACCAATTTGTATTTTTGGTATATCATTAGTGTCTGATTTCCGTGTAAACACTTTAATCTGACCACCTTCAGGCATGGATTGAATAGCATTAAGTAAGATATTTAAGAAAGCCTGCTGCAATCGATCCGGATCACATAAAACAAAATCATCACAACCATAATCTTTCTCGATCTGAATATCCCTGTTGCCTTTCTGACCCAATTCCTGATAAGCAAAGAGAAGAGCCTTATCTATAATCTTAGATAATTCGTACTTCCTCTGGTTCAGCTTGATCGGACGTGCCAGAAACAATAAATCTGTCACTATCTTGTTTATATTCTTCGTTCCTTTAATGATGTACTTAACCAGCCTGAGGCTGTCACCTTCAAGTTCACGCTCCAGCAAACATGCAAAGCCTTCAATACCATTCAAAGGATTTCTTATCTCATGAGCAATACTTGCTGCCATAGTCCCAATAGAAACTAGATCGTTGGCACTATTTAAACGTCCTTTTAATTCACATATTTCAGATAAGTCTTGAAAAATCTCAACCACTCCTGTGATTGTACCACTTTCATCCTTCAGTACGGATATACTGCTCTCAATACGCCTGGTTTTTCCATCATCAATCTCAATCATTCTCTTCACATTATCAATGTTTTCTCTTTTCGACATTGACTCTGACAGCAAATCAACAAAACCACCTATATGGCCCAGGGCACTTTTAATGTCTTTCCCTAAAACATCTCTGGCAACAACATTTAATGTTTCTTCAGCAACTTTGTTAAATGTAACAATCTTGCCATCAGTATCCACAGCAACCACACTACTATGCATACTTCCCAGTATACTATTTAGAAATCGAGTTTGATTGTCCAGTTCCTGCACCTTATTGTTAAGACATTCATTTGTATAGGCCATTTCCCTGTCAATCTCTTTGACTCTATCCTGCAACTGCGTATAAGAACCTTCAAGCTTCTGTGCATAAGTATTAAAACTGTCAAATACAGTTAACAATTCTTTGACATTGTTAAATTGTTTCATTTTCTCTTTGTATGAACTTGAGTTTCTCATCATTTTATTACCTTTACCATTTTTTCTTCCACCCTGGTACGCCACTCGATATCCTGTATGTACCATTGTGCCTGTTTGGACCAATAAGTACCCTTATATCCATCCTGAAGTTCTTTATACACCTTTACTGCATCATCATACAACTCCTGCTTCCTGTAGCAATTTGCTGTTTGATATAATACCCATATTTTTCTTTCATCCGAGACATTATCTTTATCAATTAAATTATAAAGTTCTAATGCCGTTTTATATTCACCCAATTTGTATAAGTTTTCTGCAATTTCAAAGGGATGAACTATTTTCTCTTCATTTTCAACAACATCTTCGATCTTCTGCTCTTCTTTATCTTCCTTAAGAGTAATTGCCTCCTCAACCTTCTTTTCATCTTCCCCTTTATCCTCTGTCAACGTCTCCGTATCTTGAAACTCTGATTTTAATTTGTCCAGATCTGCTTTCTCTTTATTTATTGCCGTAAGCGTGTCTACCGTTTCATCCAAATCTCCTATTTCACTGTCAGGTTGATTATCAGTTGACACAACTTCTGATTTTTCTACGGTCTCGTCTTCAGTCTTTAATTCATCTATCACAGCACCATCGGTAACTGCATCCTTCTCCTCGCCGACAACGGTGCCAAAAACGGACAAATTAATTATGCCGAAAACCGCTAATATCAATATTTGTTTATAATTTACCATCATGCAATCTACCTCTCTCATTTTCTTATACGCATTGGAATTATCGCAAACTAAATGCCACGACTGGCCAAACATTCAGAACAGAAAAATCCCAAACATAGCCCCCTGCATCAATAAATCTTAAGATACTTTCAGGTAATGTCTTATAGTAACCAGTAAAAAGAGTGGTGTAAATATCGGTTGGAAATTAAAGGATAATTCGAGAGAATAATCACGATTGTAAACAGTGACTACAGATACTGTGCAAATTTTATGTTTGTTTCTTCAACCTTTTGTATATTTTTAAAACAGTAACCTTTTACAACCTTTTTGAGGCTTATTTCAGTATCTTTTTATCCGTAGAGTCTGTTGCTGTTCGGGTAACTTAAAGTACAGATACTGAAATAAGCTATCTATTCATGAAACAACTCAGGATTCTTGCCAGTAAAGGTATGTTATCAATATTATTGAATTAAGACGTAGCGGAAACCTTCAGGTTTCCATTGTTATGTCTAACTGAATAATTGGAAGGCTACCCGCCCGTACCGAACGGGTACGTTCGGGCGGGAAGCCCTCCGCTACATTTTATTTAACATAAAATAGAAATTTATTATTCCATGGGATTCTAAAATCTTATGTCAAATTTTCTTGAAATTTTATTTCTTAAAGATAACGAAGTAATAGCTATCTGTAGTATTATTGTATATTTTTTCGCTGCAATTGCCTTTTATGAAGCGTTTAAGTATGACCGGATGAGAAGCAAAGGTGAAAGACCACCTGAAGGATCATTAGGTGATGACAAGATTTTGACATGGCCTTATCTTGTTAGAAAGGAATTTCTGGTCGCTATTTTTCTTATGGCAGGTTTGCTCGTTTGGGGTATAGTTACAGATGCACCTCTGGAAGAAATCGCCAATCCGTCTGTCACCCCAAATCCTTCAAAGGCGCCCTGGTATTTCCTCGGATTGCAGGAAATGTTGGTTTACTTCGACCCGTGGATAGCAGGTGTAACTTTTCCCACCTTGATTATACTTGGCTTGATAGCCATTCCATACGTTGATGTTAATCCAAAAGGCAATGGATATTATACATTCAGGGAACGATGGTTTGCGATTTCTGTATTTTCTTTTGGTTACCTGTTTTTATGGATAATATTAATAGTAGTTGGTGTGTTTTTACGCGGGCCCGGCTGGCTGGTGTTTTGGCCATGGGAGGAGTGGAACCCGCATAGGATAGTGGCAGAGACGAATTACGACTTCACACAGTTCATGGGTATTGATTCAACGTCTCTGTTAGGTTCTGTGATAGGCGGAAGTGCTGTATTTTTATATTATTTTCTTGGTATGGCAATTCCGTATGCAATTATGAAGGCTAATAAAAGTGAGACACTTCAGAAACTCGGGTTTATAAGATATGTGACGGTTGCCTTTTTTTTCTGGTCAATGATTGGATTGCCGATAAAAATGTTCTTAAGGTTGGTATTTCATCTGAAATACATCTGGGTAACGCCGTGGTTCAATATTTAGTGTCTCATAAGTTTGAAGTTTAAAGTGCCTAAAGTGAGCTAAAGTTGCCTGTCTGCGTGCTACGCACAGGCAGGCGGAAACCACGCTAAGCGTGGTAAACAATTGATTTAATTTTAGGCACTTTAGTTCACTTCAAACTTTAGGCACTCTATCGAGTAACTGTATT
>JAANXD010000060.1 GCA_018263435.1 Candidatus Scalindua arabica
GGAAAATGCCGATCCTATCATGTTCACTATTTCTATTACGGTGGAAGAGGATTTCGCCACAAAGTAAGCCCCTCCTGCAGTGAATATGCCCCACAGCAGAGTTATGAGCTTGGAGAGTCGAAGCATCTTCAAGGGATTTTGTGCAATATCCGGTTTAAATTTCAGGACAAAATCTGTAACAGTTACGGCGGATAGTGAATTAAAGGCGGAATCAATACTGGACATGGAGGCGGCAAAGAGTCCCGCCATTACCAGACCTGCCACACCAACGGGCAGGTAAGTGATCATAAATGTAGGTACCAGATAATCAGGATTTTTATCATTGAGTAGAGCGGCAAAATCGGGCTGAGTCTGGATAAACAGAGCCAGGACAACTCCGAATATAATGTATGTCAAAACTATGGGAAACCGGATCAGGCCATTGATCATCAGGGCATTCTGTGTCTGACGATTATCGGGTGTTGCAAGCAGACGCTGGGCCTGACTCTGATCGCATCCGTAATAGCCCATATAAAGAAACAGGCAGCCAATGATCATAGGCCAGAATGCAAAAGTCTGACCGTCTCCAAAACCGTGATGGGAAAAATCTATCGAGTTCAGCCGTTTTGGGTCAATTGACAGAGAAGAGAGATCCCCGCCTAACATATTTATAGATACAATCAGCGCAACCAGTACACCGCCGTATAAAATGATAAGCTGAATGATATCGCTGTACACGTCTGCCATTATTCCGCCAATGGTTGTATACGCAATGGCAACCACTGCCATAATAATCATAGTGATATAAATAGACAGTCCCAGCACTACGGAGAGAACCAGTGCGGACGTGTATAAAATCACGCTTGTTGAGAGTCCGCGTGAAAACATAAAAAGAGCTGAGAGTGTAAGCCGTGTACCCGCACCAAATCGTCGTTCGGCATATTCGTAGACTGAGGCACCGGAAAGATGACGGAAAACAGGCACCAGCAGAAACATTATGGCAATCATTGAAATCGGTACTGCAAACTCAAACTGTAACCATTTGATACCACCGCCGGCCTTGAGCGCTACAAATGCAGGGGCGCTGATCAGGCTTATGGCGCTCACCTGATTGGCTGCGAGTGATACGGCAATAACAGTGGGGCCCATTTTCCTACCGCCAAGAAAATAGTCATCGGTAGACTGCTGACGCTTTGCCAGCCAGACACCCAGCCCTATAATTCCGATAAGGTAAGTTATTAATACTGCCCAGTCTACAAGAGTCATATTTTGTGTTTATTTAGTTGTTAAATCACCCAAACGTGCCTTTCGGTACGAACGGGAAGGGTGAAATCCGGAATGGAGTTAAGGCTTTAGCCTTTTATCTATTTTATCTATTGCCGGCTCGTCTTGCCCGCCTGCCCGCCCGGCTACACCGTTCGGACGGGTACCTATTCGGGCAGGTAGATTGAATAAAAACGTTCAGGTTCAGGCTGCCCGCCAGAAAGACATGTCGGGCTGGCAAGCCTGAACCAACGGGAGGTCATTGAATTAAGACGTAGCGGAAACCTTCAGGTTTCCATGTCCGCCTCCCGACTATCAGATCTGTGAACTGATATCAGGGTCGCCCAATGCGACACGCAAGGTTTCCATTACCATGTCTAAGTGTATAAATGGAAGGCTAAAGCCATTCCTCTACAGTTGGCAATCGTAACCCAACCTTATACAAAAAACTATTATTTCTTTCTTAAGTTTTTTTTGAAACTTCCGATACTATGTACATAAGAGCATATAAGTTATTTATAAGATAAAAATTATTAGAAATTAGTTTACAGAAAGGAAGGTAAAAGGTGGCGGTTGATAGATTATTCCTGGGAGCTTTTAACGCCAAGGTCTTTGGCGAGGAAATTATAGAGAAGAGAGAGATATCATTTGACGAGATACTGCAAGAGGAACACGATAAACTCGTACAGCTGGTCTCCAGGATGGAAAAAAAGTCGACTTTAGAGGATCTTTGCCGAAAATATAACCTGGAACCCAATTACCATTCACCTTCCGGCGAATAATATCTGGTTAGTACTCAATCTTCAATATTTTAAACTTTAATACACCTCCCGGGGCGTTTACCTCTACCTCATCGTTCACCTTGTGTTCCAATAATGCCTGTGCGAAAGGTGAAGAGACCTGTATTTTACCGTTTATCGGATCATCGTCACCGGCACCTACCAGTTCATAATTTTCAATATCTCCAGTATCCATATCCTCAAGCTCTACTTTTGCTCCGAAATGTACAGCATCAGTTGGAATATTGGCAGAGTCTACAATTTCAGTCCTGGCAAGCTTGTCCTCAAGTTGGCGAATCTTTGCTTCAAGCAGGCCCTGCGCTTCCCTTGCTGCATGATATTCAGCGTTTTCTTTGAGGTCGCCATGTGCCCGTGCTGTTGCGATTGCTTCTTGAATCTCAGCCCTCTTTACATTCTTCATTTCGTCCAGCTCTTTACTTAGCTTTTCGTAACCATCTTTTGACATATACACCTTATCCATATTATTCTCCTGAATTAATTAGCAGCAATGCGCACTATTTATTATAATCTGGTTTTAATCTTTCTGGCTGGTAAAAAATACGGTACTATATTCCATTGACCGCAAGCTACTGTGAAACATAGCGGTAATTTAAGATAATTTCAAACATAATGTCAATAATATTATGCGTGTTTATACATGGGGAGATAAACCTTGAAGGAAATTATAAACAGGCTTCAGTATGTAAGCTGGCTCTTTCCTGTTTTTAGTGGATTTATTGTTATATCTTGTGTAGTGTATTGTCTTATATGGTGGAAGCCGCACACTATGACAATCTGTGACGTAGACTGTAGTATTGTGTGCTGGAATTTCTGCCGTACAATGAGTAATTTCTGGGCGGCAGTTGCGATTATAGTAGGTGGTGTTTCAATCTTTTCAGGCATATTATTTAAGTCGAGAAGTAAGTATGCAATTGTCGTAGCCGCTTTTGCAGGCATTTTTACGCTCCCTGTTGGAGTCTTGCCTCTATTTACAATATGGCTGTATCGAAGTTTGAAGTGTCTTAAGTGAACTAAAGCAATAAGGATTGAATATTGAAAAGAAAATGACATTGGACACAGATTAATGTGGATAAAGACTTATTACTAGTTGCGGGTTACGATGTTACACGTTTCGAGTTTTGAATTTTTAGTTTTACTCAGCTGAAGGCTTTTTTTCTTGGTATTCTTGGTGTCTCTGTGTGAGATAAGTCTTTTAAGCAGAAAAAGTTTGAAGTTAAAAGTGAGCTAATTTATGAAAATAGTACAGGTTTTAAAGATTACATTTTTACTGATTCTTGCCATAACCGTTTTCTCTCCGGCAGCATTTTCAAGGCAGGGAACATTGACAGGGCAGGTGATAGATGGTTTTGATAATGTCGTTAAAGATGTTGAGGTTAAAATCAAAAATACCGATTTTACTACCAGGACTGATGAGAATGGACAATACAGAATTAACTTTGAGCCAGGTAAAATAGTAATATCGTTTAGAAAAAAAGGTTATTCAAAACAGACATTTCCTTTAAATTTACGCGAAGCATCGGAAGTCCCCATGCCTAAGTTAACTTTCTGGAAATATCCTGAGAGTGGCGGCGTTTCTCTGGTAAGAGTGAATGACTATAAGAAGTTTGAATATGCCAGTTTTTATTCAGAACGCGATGACAATAGTATAAGCTTCTATGTAAAAGGAGAGCCAACAAAGATTGAGTGTCCGAAAGAAGCTTTCGACAATGGCAGTATAGAGCTGATGTTGCTTGACTACTCAAAGGAAGAACCGGTCGTAGTTGGTAAAAACCTTTACAGGATAACTGATAACAATCTTATAGGTAATATAGTATTTGAATCAGGAAACTGGGGGGTCGGGAGTATAGATGATAAGTATTCGGAGATATCAAGCAGAGTTGGCGTACGTTATGTCAGGCTTGAACCAGGCAAGTATTTCTATTGTATAGGACAGCTTACACAAAAATCAAAGATTGGTTTCGGGTACTATTTTGAGATTGTTGACCCGGGTTAGTCAGATAAAAGTGTGCGTATGTGGCAAGCCTATGAAAGAAGCATAATGATTTTTGAAGAAACATTTCAAAGAAAGGGGCTTAGATGGTACTGAAGAGTTTGAGGAGTAGCATAGTTACAATTATAGTAATCAGCATGATAATCTTTGGAGGGCTCTTTTACTCTGGACAGAATACAGGAGCAGAGGAGGAGGGCAAGAAGAAGACTATTTATATCTGTTACTGTGCCGGAGGCTGTTTATGCGCTTATGAGACGTACGAACCCGGCGGCAGATGCGTCTGCGGCCTGGCCACTATCCCGTCAGACAGGGAAGAGATGAGTGATGAATACGAATACGAGTGTGACTGCGGCACCATGTGTGAGTGCGGGACAGTAGCCGACGAACCCGGCCTGTGTCATTGCGGTATAACGGAAATGAAAGAGGTGGAATAGTTACTGTTTTGCCCCTATCAACGTTTTATATATAGTTACCTCGCGCATGGCTTTCTTCTTCCACTCATTTTCATTCCCCTCCGCATTATTTTCTTTATCTTGGAGGCCTTTATTCCAGTATGCATAACCCAGGTTATTGTGAGCGTCAGGTAAAGAGGGGTTTATCTCTATAGCCTTCTTGAGTATGGCAATGGCATCATCAAACATTTCCTTCTGACAATAAACAAGTCCCATATTGCTGTATGCGTCTGCGAATTTCGGGTCGATGCCAATAGCAATTTCATATTCTTCCATTGCCTCATCCAGCTTACCTTGTTCATAGTAGACAAACCCGAGATTAAGGTGAGCTACCTTAAACTGCGGATCGATTTCGATTGCCTTCTTTAGTTCTGCTTCGGCCTCATCTAGCCGTCCCATACTGAAATAAACGCTTTCAAGGTAACAGTATATTTCGGGATCATTAGACTCGATCTCAAGGGCTTTTTTGAATTCCACAAGTGCATCATTCAGTAAGCCCGTTTTATAATAGGCACGTCCGATATACTTATAAGCATCTGCATTTTGAGGATCTATTTCCAGTACCTGCTTCAGCTCATTGACACTCTCTCCATACATATTGCGTTCTGTATAGACGATGGCCAGATTTATGCGTGCATCTACAAAATCCGGTTTTAGACCAATTGCCTGCTGATATTCTGATATCGCATCTTTGAATTTCATCTTCTTTTCATAAAGGACGCCGAGATTAAAGTGTGCGTCTGCATCCTCGGGATTGGATTCAATTGTTTCGTTGTATGCAATAATCTTCTCGTCTATCTCTTTCAGCTCTGCTACTGATTTTCCTATTTGACTCGCAAGTTCTTCATTTGAGAGTTCCCCCCCCTCATGTGCGGTACTTGTAACAGCAACAATGAACATGGTTGCCAGAGCCAGGGAAAGTGTTGATAAGTATTTATTCATAGTTTAGTCTTCCTGTTCTTAATTTTGTAGTTTGTTTAGAATATAAAAGTATTAAATATCAGTGCGGACGAACAAGCCTCTCTTTCGAGAGGAATCCAATACTGGAATATCAGTGCGGCGGACCGCCCATTATCTTTGCCTGTGCTGCTTTCTTCTCTTTCATCAGATCTTCGTACAGTTTAAATTCCGCATCCGCCTCTTTTGTTCTCCCCTGCATCAGGTAAACCACTCCGAGATGGTTGTGTGGTTGTGGAAATTTTGAGTCGATAGCAACTGCATTTTTGTAAGCCTCAATTGCTTCATCCATTTTCTTCATTTTCAATAATGCCATGCCAATTTCGTCGTGTGCAAGCGCAGAAAGAGGGTTCAATTCAATTGCCTTATTGAGTTGATTAATTGCCTCTTCAAACTCTTCATAGTATCTATAGGCAATACCAAGATTTATATAAGCTGTCGGATTGGCAGGGTCAAGCTCTACGGACTTTTTGTAAGCCTCGATTGCCTCTTCTATCATGCCCTGTGTATAGTAGGCACGTCCAAGATAGTTGTATGCCTTAGTCATAGTCGGGTCTATTTCTGTTGCCCTCTCCCATGCCTGAACTGCCATACCGAAATTGCCATCTTTGATTGCTCCAATACCGTACTTATAATAAGCTTCAGCGTCTGCACCCAGGTTTGGAAGTTTTGGCACCGGGGGTTGTTCAACTTTTGCTTCCGGTTTTGCCTCTTCAGAAACAACTGCCACTTCCGGTGCTTCCTGTTTACTGCATCCATAAGTTAAGAACACTGCCAGAATGAGGCAGAAGAATAGATTGTAACTTGTCGATTTACAGATATTTTTCATTTGTTGTCCTTTTGTAAAAAAATTATTTCACGATCTACCATGCTACGTCATACGTTGAGCCATAAAGTTTGCAATGTCTTTAAAGACGGTTTTGTTGTCCGTCGGTATCTCATCAATTATTTTGTAAGTTTGTTTTATTAAATCATCGGCATACTTTTGTGCATGATCAATAGCTCCATATCTATTATAAATATCCAGGACAGATTTAACATCGTCCTCGGTTGTCTCCTCTCTCTGCTTAGCCATTATTTCCATGAGTATTTTTTTCTCATCCGCATTTGCAACCTCTGATGTGTATGCGTATAAGAAACTGGCTTTTCCCTCTTTAATATCAGAACCGATAGCTCCTCCACGTCCCTTGCCTACCGTCAAATCAATTAAATCATCTTTTATCTGAAAAGCCGGTCCCATGAGTTTGCCCAAGTCCCAAATCTTGTCTATTGTGCCATTTGAGTTTCCCGATGCTACGGCTCCACCAACCATTCCACAGGCGAGGTAATATCCTGTCTTCAGCCTTACAAGTTCAATATATTTTTCGACAGTAAAGTCCCTGACTCCTCTTGCATTGATATCCAGCGCCTGTCCTTCGACAGTCTTTTCGTATGTTAATGTGAATATCTCCAGAAACTTCAATTTTCTATCCATCGGTGCCGGACTTGCAAGGATGCTTGTGTATGCACGCGCCAGTAGATAGTCACCTGAATTAATGGCGTTGGCAATTCCGTATTTTACCCATACGGTTGGCTGGTCGCGTCTCATGGTATCTTCATCTTCTATATCATCGTGCAGCAGGAACATATTATGTAAGATTTCTATAGCTAATGCAAAATGGAGTGCTTCATCCGGGTTACCGCCAAGTTCCTTACAAGTAATCAAACATATCGCAGGCCTTATACGTTTTCCACCTGTTCTAAGATGATGCCATATAGGCTCACTTAGATAATCATCCCTGCCCTGTGGAATAATTTCTTCAAGTAAATCATCTATCTTCTTTCCGTATATCTTTATGGAATCTTCTATGTTTGTTTCCATTTCTTTCTAACTTTAGTCACTTCGCACTTATTTATCCTATGCCCTGCCCATAAACTCGCCTGTACGTGTATCGATCTTTACAATTTCACCTGTGTTGATAAAGAGCGGTACTTTGGTTACATAGCCGGTTTCCAGAGTTGCCGGCTTGAATACATTGGTCACAGTATCTCCCTTTGTACCGGGATCGGTTTCAATTATTTTCAATGTGACTGATGATGGGAGTTCTACTCCAATGGCATTATTCTCATGAAGTGATACTGAAACTTTGGCGTTTGGCGCTATATACGACATCGCATCTCCAAGGACATCCTTTGAGAGAAAAACCTGCTCATAGTTCTCCGTATCCATAAAACAATAATTGTCTCCTTCCTGGTACAGATATTCCATATCTCTGTGGTCAAGGAATACATCCTCCACTTTGTCTGAAGGCCTGTAACGTTTTTGTGTAACATTACCCTGTTTTAAACTTTTTATACTTACCTGCATGTGAGCACGTCCCTTACCGGGGGTGACATGGTTAAAGTCGGATACCGTATAGAGTTCTCCGTCAATCCTTATAACCAGCCCTTTTCTTAAATCTATAGCACTTATCAACTTTATAGCTCCTTAACAAAACTGTTACACAAATTCCATCATTACTGAATCTGCCACGGACAGACCCTTTCTGGTTAACTTTATTCTTTCATCATCAAAGTTTATTAAACCTGCCTGCGTAAGAATGTTTAATTGTGTGCCGAATAATTCAGTTAGATCATAACCGGACCTGTTAAAAAATTCATTCTTTGAAATACCGGATGTCATTCTCAACGCCATAATAAGTATCTCTGACGCACGTTTCTCTTGAGGTAATTTTTCAGAGAAACATATTAAACTCTTCTTTAATTCTACAGCAGATATATATTCTTCTACATTTTTTATATTACAGTACCGTTCACCATTAATATAAGAAAATGCTCCGGTACCTATACCTATGTATTCTCTATTTTCCCAGTAAACAGTATTATGCTGACACTCTTTACCCGGTTTTGCAAAGTTTGATATCTCGTAGTGTCTATAACCTTTATTGCCGAGAAAATCATTTGTGTGCTCATACATATCAAGTTCTTCTTCCTCGCTGAGTTTTTTGAGCTTTCCGGAATCAGTCATTCCAACAAGTGGTGTTCCCTGTTCATACGTAAGACAATAAGCTGAGATGTGTTCGGGGTCCAGAACAAGGCATTCTCTTAAATCCGTTCTCCATTCGCTCAGGGCTTGAGTGGGATAACCGTAAATCAGATCAATACTTATATTTTCGAAGCCTTTCTCTCTTAAGCTGAAAAAGGCATCTTTAGCCTCCTGTGCGGTGTGAATTCGTCCCAGGAGTTTCAGATATTTATCGTTAAATGATTGAATACCAATACTGATCCGGTCAATACAACTCTCCTTAAGAGCAAGGATTTTCTCATCACTCAGCGTGCCAGGATTTACTTCAATTGTATATTCATTGAGATTGGCAACGTCAACGTATTTAGAGATTATGTTCAACAATTTACCTAGCTGAATCTCATTCAGGACAGTAGGTGTGCCACCGCCTATATAGACTGTTGTAAAAGAATATTTTCCGTTTATTGCCTGGAGTTCATTTTCAATAGCGCTGAGATATTCATCCACTATTTGTGATTTCATTACAATCGAGTTGAAATCACAATATATGCACTTGCTTGCGCAAAATGGTATATGTATATATAAAGAAGGTATATGTCTTTGAATATTCATCACTAAGATTTAATTATTTTCGAAATCTTTCCTTACCAGCGGAACAAACATACATTTAAATAGTTCTTCCTCTGTTAATTTCCCATCTATTTTTGTTGCCCTGACCAGGGTTTGTAATTCCCTGCCGCCTATCGGTATTATAATTTTTCCATTTTCTGCAAGTTGATCAATAAGTTGTTCAGGTATATTAAAAGTAGCTGCCGCCACTATTATACCATCAAAAGGAGCTTCTTCCTCATAACCTAAACTGCCGTCAGCAATATGAATCTTTACCCTGTCTCCATAACCCAATTCGTTTAACTTTGCCAACGCTTTCTGTGCAAGTTGCGGCCTGACTTCAACAGTATAAATTTCCTCGTGTATCTCTGCAAGGAGTGCAGTCTGATAACCGGAACCTGTACCCACTTCCAAAACCCTGTCTCCCTTCTTAAGCGAGAGAGCTTGAATCATGTATGCGACTATATATGGTTGAGATATAGTTTGATCTTCTCCGATAGGCAATGGTGTATCATCATAAGCTCTGTCCCAAAGTTCTTCAGGCAGAAATTCATGCCGAGGAACTTTTGCCATAGCACAGAGTACTTTTTCATCTACGATATCTCTGGACATTAATTGAGTCCGTACCATTTGTCTTCGTTTTTCTTCGAAAGTTTGCCCTTCTTCAGAAGATGGGTTTGCAGAAATCATATTTTTTAAGAATTTTTTGATTGTGTACATCAGTTTTATGCTGTTGCGCTACTTCTTACGTGCCTAAGCATTTCTTTTTCAATTATTTCCTTATAATAACTTAATCTTATTGCAGGCTCATCTAACTCTTCGCTAAAACTCCTTGAAGCATTGTTGTATATGAGTTTAACCGGAATTTCCTTAATATGCAGCCTTAATTTCCATGCCTGCATCCACAATTGCAGAGGCATGCCGTAGCCAACCTCTGTCAGCTTCATTTCCTTCAAGGCATCAACCTTGTACGCTTTAAAACCGCAAAATGAATCTGTCAGATTAAGTCTTGTAAGTCTGTTTAACGTTCGGGTTATTTCCATGTTTATTGCGTATCTATCGGGTGGTATCTTTGGATCATGCTTGTTGTCTTCTATCAAATATCTTGATCCTGATACGATGTCATAGTCTGCTATCTGTGCGAGAAAAATCTGTACTTCATCCGGTATATGCTGACCGTCGCAATCCATTGTAATTATATTGTCATAGTTGTTTGATATTCCATATTTAAAGGCATCGTTGATGGTATGTCCGTAGCCAAGATTTTTTTCGTGTACAATAGTGCTTATATTATCTATTTTTGACAACTGCTCCTGCGTTCCATCAGTAGACCCGTCATCTATCACAAGGATATCCAGATCATACTTTTTTGTTTGTGAAATTATCAAGCCGATGTCTTTCTTTTCGTTGAAAGCAGGTAACGCAATAAGTGTCTTCATGATTTTGTAAACTGGTTTCTTGTAAAATTTGCTAAATTAAAAACTCTTTTCAATCTTATATGGTTAATAATTTAAATCAAGAAAAATATACATACCAGAAAACGATCTGTAGTCATAAATAAAGTGCGAGTAAATACATTTTTTCACTTGACAATAAATAAGTCTCATGATACAAGCCACTTATAGTGTGGGAGAGAGGGTGCATAAAAATAAAGAAAATAACTTAAAGAGTATTCTAACTTTTGTAACCTTTACAGGAGGCACGTAAGATGGCTGCTATAAAAACAGCTAAGAAGAAGGCAAAAAAGACTGTCAAAAAAACAGCGAGAAAAAAAGCTGTTAAATTATGGACAAAGTCAGAACTGAGCACACTGAAGAAAGAGTATCCGAAGACAGATACACAAAAACTTGCAAAGAAACTTAAGAGAACCTTGGAAGCTGTTCGTTTCCAGGCAAAGAAACATGGCCTGAAAAAGACAAAGAGTTATATGCAGTCTTTATATAAAGCAGCAAGTAAGCCGGCAGCCAAGAAGAAAACTACAAAGAAAAAGGCTACTAAGAAGAGAAGGCGTTAATTTCAATTAGTATATGGTAGAGTTAAAGAGAACAGACTTATCTGTTAGAGCAGAACGTGCAGTATTACTTCATACAATATTGCATAAAGACAAAAATAGTGAAGATTCCCTTGCCGAGCTTATGAGTTTGGCTAAAACGGCGGGAGCGAAGGTATTAGATAGTGTAGTACAGAGAAGGAAGAAAATCGATCCTTCTCTTTACCTTGGTAAGGGAAAAGCATCTGAATTAGCTGAGTTGTGTAAAGACAAAGAGATAGACGTTGTAATATGCGACGACGATCTTGCTCCCGCACAAGTCAGTAACTTGGAAAAGGTTATAGATACAAAGGTAATTGACAGAAGTGAACTCATCCTGGACATCTTTGCCGCAAGGGCAAAAACAGCACAGGCAAAACTGCAGGTAGAACTGGCACAACTGGAATATACAAGACCGCGCCTGAAGAGAATGTGGTCTCACCTTTCCAGGATAGAGGGAGGCATAGGAACCAGGGGTCCAGGTGAAAAGCAATTAGAAGTAGATAAGCGACTGGTCTCAAAAAGAGTACTTACTCTGAAGAAACGACTCGAGCAGATTGAAAAACGAAGAAAACATCAAGCCAAGTCAAGAAAAGAGCACACCACTGTTTCCCTGGTAGGATATACAAATGCCGGTAAGTCAACATTAATGAACAGGTTGACAAATGCCGGAGTATTTGTTGAAGACAAACTTTTTGCAACCCTTGACACAAAGACAAGCTTGTGTGAATTGGGAAACGGCAAAAAGGTTATCTTAAGTGATACCGTAGGATTTATTAGAAAACTCCCCCACCATCTGATCACATCTTTTGAAGCTACTCTTGAAGAAGTAAGATGGGCTGATTTCTTATTGCATGTTGTTGATACCAGTTCTCCAGATGTCATTGAACAGGTTGCTGCTGTTAATAATGTTCTCAAGGAACTTGAGTGTGAAAAGAAACCCATAATCATGGTTCTCAATAAAGCAGACGTCTTAAAAGATTCATCAATCATCACTTTTTTCAGAAGTAAATATGATAACATTGTGACGATTTCTGCACTTACCGGGCAAGATATCGAAAAGCTGAAACAGGAGATGGTTAAATTTGCAGATATGGGCAGCACAGAGATTAAGCTTGAATGCGGTGTCAGCAACGGAAGGTTATTAGCTTACATCTACGAAAACAGCAGAGTTCTCAATCGCACTTTCAAGAATTCAAGTGTCCATTTCCATATTGTTATTGAAGAGAAGAATCTGTCAAAATTGTATCAACTTGGCGGAGAGGATCTGACCGTAACTCATATCTTGTAAAACGAAATGACCAATTCATAATTTATTTCTTCAAAACCCTGATCATATCCTTATGGATCTTCCCATTTGAAGCAACGATATTTTTCATCATCAGGCTATACTTCTGCCCCTGCGTATCCGTAACCCTTCCCCCGGCTTCCATTACTATTAAACTGCCGGCTGCATAATCCCAGGGATTCAGATGTAGTTCCCAGTATCCATCAAATCTGCCGCAGGCTGTATAACAGATGTCCAATGCGGCTGAACCTGCCCTCCTGATCCCATGAACATCTTCGTAGAAGAATCTTTTCATCTGATCAAGGCTTTTCCTCATCAACGAACCCCTCTCATAATAGAACCCTAAAGCCAGTAATGATTTACTTAGTTTGTTTGCACCTGAAACCTTGATTTTCTTATTGTTGAGGAATGCACCTTTATTCTTCCCAGCATAGAATAATTCTTTTTTCAGCGGATCGTATACCACACCAATCAGCGGCTTACCTTTTTTGTACAATGCAATTGATACACAAAACATTGGGAATTTATGATAAAAATTATTTGTGCCGTCCAGCGGATCTATTACCCAGCAATAATCAGACTTGTGTATCTCTTCTCCGGATTCTTCTGTCAAGATGGAATGACCTGGAAATTTACTTTTTATTATACTAATTATCTTGTTTTCAGAAGCAATATCAGCCTTTGTAACCAGGTTATACGTACTACCCTTACCGACGGCATTTACGTTTTTAGAATAATAGCTCATTATTATTTTTCCTGCTTCCTTAGCAGCCTTTATAGCTGTTCTTTTCATAGTTAAATTTGAAGGCCTGAACCATCAGAATTAAATTGGTTAACTGCTTCCTCTGAATTTTCATGATATGTCAGCATATTTAAGACATCAAATGGAAGGGTTAAATGGTCGGCACCGGAGAGAATTGCTGCGCTTACCTCTGCCGGTGATTTCAGGCTGGCAGCGAGTATCTGAGTCTGGCTTCCCTTGAGTACACCGGCCATATCTGCTATGAGCGACAATCCATCTCCCAGCAATTTTGTCGCCCTGTTGACATAAACAGCGATGTATCGCACTCCTGACTCACGAGCAACAATGGCTTGCGCAACGCTATATAAAGCCGTAATACAACATGGAATTTCAGATGGTAATTGCCGGATAATTTGAAATCCATGCTCCGAGGGAGGGATTTTCAGTACCAATTGATCTCCTGCAATCTCCTTTGCAAGATGGGCCTCTTTCAGCATATCCTCCCTGGATGAAGAAACAAGCTGGTAAAACAAAAAATCCATATTCAACCCTGCAAGTTGTTGCAGTGTATCGGCTGCAGAATTACAGGATTTTGCAAGAAGGATTGGATTGGTGGTAATTCCTCGAACCCAGCCGAATCCCTTTACAGCTTTTGCCTGCTCAATATCTGCCGTATCCACGAATATTGACATGCTTTTCTCCCTTCCTGCAGTTCCTGCCTTCCTAAGCGGCCTTATTTTTAAGAGTGTTTGGGGCTTAGGTTAAAGGCGGGTTCGCTTCGCTTAATCCACCCTACCTCTAAAGTTGTGGTAAAGAACAAATCACTTAGTTTAACTTCCTGCCCGAACTGATTGGCAGGCGGGTAGGCATTTTCCTTGCCTACCGGCAGGCAGGAGTTCACTTTAGACACTTCCCGTCCGAACGGCTTGCCGGGCGGGCAAACTTAATTGCGGCTTTACCGCACTATGATACTGCCCTTTTCAGCTTAACCCTTCCTATTACGAAAAGTGTAACCGAAGCCACAAAGACTAATACACTGGCATTTTGTGATATTGTCATACCATCAAAGAGTGCTGGATTATCATCTCTGAAGATCTCAACAATAAAGCGCATTACGGAATATAGTGCACAGAACATTAACGTAATCTCCCCTTCTCTCCTGCGATGTTTGAAGAAGGCGTTTATTATGAAAAATATCGAGAGATTCCCTAATGCCGAGTATATCTGTGTAGGGTGAATGGGAAGTGAGTGGCTGTCTGACACGCTCACCAGCCCCAGGCCAAGATGGTGCAGAAATGCAGGGCTGCCATTAATCATGGAGTTTGCGTCTACTAATTTTGGGAAGGTAACCGCCCATGGTAAATGCGGACTGCAGACATCACCCCAGCAGCATCCGTTAAGAAGACATCCTATCCGTCCAAAGATTATTCCAAGTGCAAAAGCATATGCGATAACATCAATTGTCTTTAGTACGGGTAGTTTCCTGATTTTTGTGTAAACAATTATCGCTGCAATAGAGGCCAACAGACCACCATAAAAAACCAGCCCTCCCTCATAAATCTTAAAGATGTCCAGGATGTTGTGTTTATATGAATCGAAATTCTGGATCACATAAAATGTTCTGCCTCCCAGAATACCCACAAAGATTGTGTATATTCCCATGTTGGATATGTCTTCCGGGTTTATGCCTTCACTCTTTGCCTTGATACGTGCAACAAAGATGACCACCAGGAAACCGACCATAAGCATGAAACCGTATGCGTAAATGGGGATTGATACGCCGGTGAACGGGATTGGTATTACAAAGAGGGTTCTAATCATAGAAATCAGGAGTGAGGATCGGAGAGAACCTCATTAATCTTATTCTTTTCGTCCATCAAGACTATCTTTGGTTTCCAGTTGCGTGCTTTGTCATCATCAATAAGGCAATATGATATTATTATCACCTTGTCCCCCGGAACTGCCCACCTCGCAGCTGCTCCATTAAGGCATATAGTCCCTGAGTCAGGTTCTCCTTCGATTACATAAGTTTCAACCCTTGTTCCATTATTGATGTTTAATACCTGTACCCTTTCGTAGTGCAGGATATCAGTCTCCTGCATCAACGTTTTGTCGATTGCGATACTGCCGGTATAGTTTATATTTGATTCAGTGACTGTTGCAGCATGAATCTTCGATTTGCACATTTCTCTAAGCATGGTATTTTATTCCAGAATTAAGTTATCTATTAATCTCGTATTTCCTATCCACACGGCCACAGCAGCGACAGCCTTTCCATTAATAGACGAAACGTCTTCAAGCGTATTAGCATTAACTATGGATATATAATCTATCCTTGTATGTTTTGCCTTCTTAATGATGGATGTCATTTCTTCTATAATTTCCTTTGAGTCTTTTACATTGGAAGCAAACATGGATTTGGCTTTTAATAAAGAGCCATAAATACAGAGTGCGCTATGGCGTTCTTCAGGATTTAATCGCTTATTCCTTGAACTAAGAGCAAGGCCGTCTTCGCCACGCACTGTAGGAAGGACCTTGACATCTACCCCCATATTCAGGTCTGCAACCAGCTTTTCTATTACTATGCTTTGTTGGTAGTCCTTCTGGCCAAAGTATGCCCTGTCCGGCCTGATTATATTAAAAAGTTTTGTTACAATTGTGGTTACACCGTTAAAGTGTCCGGGTCTTAACCTGCCGCACAAAGAATCTATTAGTTTTCCCTGTGTCACATAAGTACAGAAACCCTCCGGATACATCTCCTCAGTACCGGGTGCAAAAACCACATCCGCATCTTCTCTCTCAACAATCTCAATATCCTTGTCTAACTGGTGAGGGTAATTATCAAAATCGTCTTTGTTATCAAACTGCGTGGGGTTCAGATATATGCTGACAATAAGCTCATCATTTTCATTTCTTGCACTACGCACCAAACTCACATGGCCTTCATGGAGTGCACCCATTGTAGGTACAAATCCTATAGATTCTTTTCTGTCCTTGATCGAAAGTACCCTTGCCTGCATCTCACTAACATTTGTTATGACGTCCATTTAAAGATATCTGCCTTTTTTACTTCATTTAAGTTAAAATTAATGTTAACAACAACATAATTCTTTGTCAAGTTTTACATAAAAGTGAGTTATGCTCGTTTTTAACTTGAGATATATTGAGATTTGCTATTATAATACCACTTATTAATAATAATCAGGAATAAAATCAACTTGTAACGAGGTGAAATAAAAATGAGACTTAGCTACCACGAAGAGACAGATTCGCTATATATACATCTTGTTGAACGACCCGGAGTGGATGCAGATGAAGTTGCACCAGGTATTGTTGTAGATTTTGACACTAACGGAAAACCTGTTGGAATAGATATAGATCACGCTAAGAATGTGATAGATTTGACTACTCTAGAAACAGGATCATTGCCGTTAAGAGTTAAATCTGCTTAATTATGGAACCCACCCCTTTATAATATTAATAATTTTCAATAAGGAGACATAAATTGAAGTCATTTGTTATTTCTATAGTAATTTCTCTGTCTTTGATAGGCTGCATTAATGAAAAGACAGAAACCGTTGTATCTGAGAAAAATCCTGAAGTCAGTAAAGAGCAGGCTGAAGTTACCATTTTTGAAGGTGAAAAGCATTTTAAAAATGTCAGGCAGCTTACATTTGGTGGAGAGAATGCCGAGGCTTACTTCTCTTACAATGCTGACAAGCTAATATTCCAGTCGAAGCGTGATGATCTGCAATGTGACGCAATCTTTACTATGGATGTAGATGGTAATAATGTGAAGATGGTGTCATCGGGTAAGGGTGCTACTACATGTTCGTTTATTGCCCCTGACTATAAATCTATAATTTATGCTTCCACACATCTAGGCGGAGATGAGTGCCCACCGAAACCGGATATGTCGCGCGGTTATGTCTGGGCGTTATATAAAAGCTATGATATTTTTAAAGCTGACCCTGACGGTTCCAATCTTGTCCGTCTGACCGATACACCCGGATATGATGCCGAAGCGGTTTATTCACCCAAAGGGGACAGAATAATGTTTACATCAGTACGATCCGGAGATCTGGAACTGTTCCTGATGGACCCTGATGGTTCCAATGTTGAACAGTTGACTGATACCCCCGGCTATGATGGAGGAGCTTTTTTTTCTCTTGATGGGGAGTGGATCTGTTGGCGGGCGTCAAGACCACAGGGAGAGGAACTTACAGACTACATGGATCTTCTCAAAAACGGTTTAATCCGCCCGAGCAAACTCGAAATATATATTANGAACCTGAAAGAGCGCAAACCGATTCAGCTGACCAGTAACGGCGCTGCCAACTTCGGCCCTTATTTTCATCCAAGTGGCGAGAAAGTTATCTTTGTCTCCAACATGGATGATCCTCAACATCGGAATTTCGAGATATATATGGTTGATATAAAGACCAAAGAAATTGAACGTTTATCATATAACCCGACATTCGACGGTTTCCCCATGTTCAGTCATGACGGTAAGAAACTGGTCTTTGCTTCAAATCGAAACAACAGCAGACCGCATGAAACGAATATATTTATAGCCGATTGGGTGGATTAAGTAGAAATTTTTCACCGCAAAGGTGGAAAGAGCGCAAATAAAAAATTTTATGATAATGCTTAGCAACAAAAAACCCAAAAGCCATTTAATAATTTCCAATCCTATAACGGTTCAGGCTTAAAGCCTGAACCGAAATGTTTTTTTATAATCATTCTAACTAATCGCCCTTATGCTTCTCTCTGCGTCCTCTGCAACTTTGCGGTGAACTGAATTATCTGGCGACAACCTTAGTAGTGACAGAGTGTTCTACATTGTCACGCATAAAAACAATTGTAATCTCGTCGCCTGCCTGTAACGACTTTAAGATATCGGAATAGGCTTCCAGGTCTTCGATTACCGTGTCTCCGATACGCGCAATGATATCACCATCCTGAAGACCTGCTTCACATGCCGGTGTATCAGGAGTCACACCGTCAAGACGGACACCTTGGCCGGTGTAAGCAAAGTCCGGAACAGTACCCAAAACGACTTTCCTCTTCGTACGTGACCGCTCTTTCTGATGAGCGGTGCTATCTTTTGCACTAGTTAGAGTTGAGGTCAGAGGTTCCGGTCGTGCTGCAAGATATTCAACTGTTTCTTTCAAGATGGCAGCAGTCTTGACCAGACCCGCCGTATCAATTCTATCAACAGTGTCAGTTGGACGATGATAGTTATCGCGTGCACCACTGAAGAAGTGTACCGATGGTACACCTGCATCGATAAAACTCTTCTCATCACCATTTCCCGTATCTAAGGCTGACTGTTTGATTGGAACACCGGTTACGTAACCAGCACCACGAAAGATATGTACCCATTCGCGTGCAGAATAGTTACCGAATATGGTAAGTGCATCTTTGCCTAATTGGCCAACGGTATCGATATTGACCATCGCCATGGCTTTAGAGACAGGATATTTCTCAGCATGCCTGACGTAATGCAGTGAACCGAGCTTACCGGCTTCTTCAGCACTGAATGCTACAAATACAATCGTACGTTCAGGCTGCCATTTTTTACCCACTAGACGTGCAAATTCCAGTAACACGGATATCCCGCTGGCATTGTCATCGGCGCCGGGATGAATCTTACCTTTGTTGCCTTTAAGAACGTCAGGCCAACCAAGGCCGTGAGAATCGTAGTGTGCACCGATAATCACACTCTGCCCATCCAACTCCGGATTGTTACCGGGAATGACTCCTATTACATTTTTAATAGTAACAACATCACGATCAGGCATATCGATCTTTTCTGTCCAGGTTTGGAAATAATCATCTGGTCCATCTCCGCAAGGCTGCAAACCGGCGTCAGAAAACTGCCTGGCTATATAGGCAGCAGCCTTATCAATTCCGGGAGTGCCGAGGCCTCTACCTTTCAGTTCTTCAGAAGCGAGATATTCAATATCCTTTAACATTCTCGTTTCAGAGAAAACCGGAGGCAACTGTGCAAGTGCAGCACGTGACGCCATTTTGGCTGTCGCCAGCTCAACTTCCTTGCCATCACTTTGTAAAACGACAATCGACATGGGTGAATTGACAACCGGCCATTGGCCTTTAAAGACGTTAGTGGGTTCATCACCGGTAAAGCCAAGATAACTGTACTTGTTATAATGTGGGAGTTTCCTTCCTAATCCGGGTATTGCCGCTACATTATCCGTAGCAAGCCAAGCCAGGGCGTATGCGTCGTCAGCCGGGTTTCTTGCCATTACTACAATAGAGTGTTGATCGTGTTTCAACTCCATACTTTCGATATGTGCTGTACCTTTCTTGTCTGCAAAGTCATAGTCGGACAGTGCATTTTTTATCATTGGCCGGAAGCTGTTTTCCCATCCAAACAACCAGACAGCGCGATCAACCGGTAATCCATCCAGTTCATTATCAAGCTTGATCTCCATGTTCACAGTACGGCCTTTCTGCCAGCTTTCCGCTAGATCATGATAGCCACGGCGGATCGATTCAGACGCTGCTGCGGGTAATACGACCAATACCTGCTCAGCTCCAAAGACCTGACTAAATGCAGGTGGGCTTTCATTGTGATCTAATGTGCGGAAAACGTCAAATTCAGGATCCACATCCAGGCGAACGGGTCGCATAGGGAAATTGAGTTCTATATGATGCAGTTTTGCATTGACATCAATGCTTGTCTGGTATGCCTTCGCAACACCTTCCATGTGAACGGCGATCGGAATCTTTAATCGGTAGGGTTTTCCCTCCTGAGTCTGTTCAATAATGGCTGACAATACGTAACCATCACCCTTCGGTGTCGCGGCAGCCTGACGTACTCGCAGAGAAGGTGCACCGGCCTCCTTTACCCACTGTTCAAACATGGATTCAAGGGGCTCGTCGGTTACATTATTAAAAACCGTTTCAACATCGTCAAAAGAGGCAACCTTAAATTTGTATTTTCGATAAAATTTATGTAGTGCCTTGACAAAGGCCTGATCTCCCAGCTGCTGTCGAAGCATGTGAAACAGCATCATAGTCTTACCATAGCCTACAGCTTCAGTGACTGCACTATGCCGTGAACGGAATTCAGTCAATGGAAAGTCCTTATCTTTATTGGCTGTTACATAGTTCGTATACTTTTGTAGAACCGAGCGGCGGTATTCAACGGCCGCCCCTCTCTGTTCCTTTATAAGATGGTCGGCAAGATACGTTGTCAGTCCTTCCGCCCAATTTCCTTTTTCGTAATCTGTGTATACACCGTTACCCCACCAGTTGTGAAGGATCTCATGGGGATAAGAGGAGTGAAGTATAAAAGGAAAACGGATAACCCTGTGGCCAAGCAGCGTAAATGACGGCATGCCGTAACCGGTTTCCCAGAAATTCTCCACCAGGGCAAACTTGCTGTAAGGATAGGGGCCGAGAAGCTTTCGATACATCTCAAGGTACTGTGCAGTCGTACCCAGGTATTTCTGAGCAAGCTGTTCGTCAGGCTGGCGCAAGAATACCATGGCATTTACGGCACCTGCGGCCTGTCTGTATTCGGTAAACTCAGAAGATATAAGGTAAATTTCCTCCTGAGGATTCTCCTCCTCCCACACATCCTGACTGGAATCTGTACCGGTATCACTACCCGTACGCGCACCCTGGCTGATGGATGACCAACCTTCCGGTAATTCAACGTCCATTCGGAAAGTTACCAGTTCATCGACAAAATGAGGATACCAGAAGCTGGACCCGCTTAAGAACACTCCTTCCTGTGAAATAATACCGGGCGATGAACTGAAGCTGCGCGCATACTCCTCACCATAATCCTTAACGGGATGAAAAATCTCACCTTCGTATTTAATTGCAAACTGATTGGTTCCAAGTGAAAGCTTGATCTCAAAAAGCTCCATCTTTATATTACTGTTTTGAAGTGAAGGATTATTATTGAAAAATCTACCTGCCTCAGCTCCGAAGCTTTTTCTTAGTATTGCATCTATTGCATCTTCTTCCAGAATCTCAGGTTTGAGTCCTTGATGAAGAATGAAATTTAAGGATTCAGCGTTTGTTAACGCCTTGGGCAGGGTGATTTTATCAATGACCTCAAGCCTGTGGCTGTCAGGATGCAGCTTAATTTTAATGTCATGATTAATCTGTCCGAATGTTGTTGATGATACGATCAGGATAAAGAAGCTGATTTGTAAAAAGCGCCACAACAACTGGCATAATCGAAAATTCATCTACGTTCTCCATTTATTGTAATAGTTCATCTTTTTTGACAGGATTTATAAAGATTCCTATTATAAACATCACTGTTTCTACAATCTACTAAATTGTCATACCTGGGAAGATTTACTCTTCATGATGGTGGCATTTGGAACAGGAAAATAGAGACAATAGACAGGAAAACAGTACTGAAGGATTTAAGATTTGGAAATTACGAATAACGAATAACTAAAACCAGACTCTGGTAAGGGTTCAGTAGGCCGTTTGTTTGGAATTTTGTGTTTGTTTATTGGATTTGTTTGTTATTTGAAATTTATTATTTGGTGCTTACCTGCCAGAAAGATATGCAGGCAGGGGGCTTGCGAAAAGGGTTTGATTGAAACTGACTGGTCTCTGATTTGAAACACGGCGGTTTTGTCAATTTGAACCTATTCCGTCCCTAATTATTCACCGGCACTTCTTGCCATGAGTTCTATCCATTTAAGTATCTGTTCTAAAAATTATTCTTTATTTCCTACTAGAATTTCAGTTACACCCTCAGCTAGTGATTCGTTTCTAAAACCTAGCAAAGTGATTCCAATATTTTTAAAAGTATCGAAAGCAATTTTTGCAGTATCGGTGAAAGGTTCAGATTTTACGGCAATATACGTGCCCAGCACAGGATTAGAAAAGACAGACTGATTGACTCCATTCACCTTCTAATTAGCTTTTTCAAAAATATTTTTTAATTGGGTTGCAAATGTATAAGCTTCCCCATCTCCCAAAATTGTAGTTATTCCAATCTCTTTTCCTGCGTTAGAAGATAGAAGTCTTACAAGTTTGATAACGTCACTCTGGTTAAGACTTCGCCGGGAAATGTTAGACTCTATAGACTCAGTTCCCTGACTCTTTTGATGGATACTTTTTCATTAAAATTGTTGCGGCAATAAATGGCAATGAGCAGGTACGTAATGAGCCCTGCAAGTATTTGCACCATGAGCCCGTATTGTGATCTTGCGATGAGATGATAAACCTTAAGATGGCGTTTCCACCATCCGAAGAATATTTC
>JAANXD010000061.1 GCA_018263435.1 Candidatus Scalindua arabica
ATGCTAATTTGCAGATAGAGTTGATAACTCCGATAGCGATGGACAAGGAGTTGAGGTTTGCGATAAGAGAAGGTGGAAAGACGGTAGGTGCGGGTGTTGTTACTAAAATTATTGAATAATACTATTTGAACTATGGGAACTGAAATAGATTTTAAAATTAGAATTCGTATGGAAGCTTATGATCACAGGATTCTTGATCAGTCGGTTGCAGATATAATTGAAACTGCCAAGCGTACGGGTGCAAAGGTGTCCGGGCCGATACCATTGCCAACACGTATGGAGAGGTATACAGTTCTTCGTTCGCCGCACGTTGATAAGAAGTCTAGAGAGCAGTTTGAAATGAGGACACACAAACGGTTGATAGACATTATTGAGCCAACGCCGAAAACTGTTGATGCTTTGAACAAGCTTAATATGCCTGCGGGGATAGAAGTAAAAATAAAAGCGTAGGAATGTATCAGGCTTCTTAAATACTAAAAACTTTCTGACTGGATTTTAAGGTAAATTATAAATGGTAGCTCGTTTATTAGGTAAAAAACTGGGAATGACCCAGATGTTTAATAAAGAGGGTAATTTAGTTCCTGTGACTCTGATACAGGCAGGTCCATGTAATGTCCTGCAGATAAAAAATAAGGAAAACGATGGATATTCGGCTATACAGGTTGGATTTGAAGAGCGGAAAAAGAAAAGGGCGACTAAGGCTGAAATAGGACATTGTGCAAAGGCAAAAACGGGCGTGAAAAAGTTGGTGCGGGAGTTTCGTGATGATACATTGGATGCGGAATATGAACCTGGGCAGGTATTGACAGTTGATGTCTTTGACGGTGTAGAGGTGATTGATGTAACCAGTACCAGCAAGGGTAAAGGTTTTGCCGGTGTTATGAAAAGATGGGGATTCCATGGCGGTCCTGCTACGCACGGTTGTACTACACCTAGAAGTCCTGGTTCTGCTGGTGCCGGTACTAATCCGGGGCGTGTGTTAAAGGGGAAAAGAATGCCAGGTAGAATGGGTGGTAAGAAATGTACTGTAAGAAACCTGGATGTTATTAAAATAGATAAGGATAAGAATTTGATGTTTGTCAAAGGTGCTGTTCCTGGCCCAAATGGCGGATATGTAATTATAAGAAAGAGTAGATATAGTTAATCATGATAAATGTACCAGTGTATGATAGTAGCGGTAATCCTTTAGAGAATACATCTTTGCCTGAAGAGAAATTTGGGAGTAAGGTTCGCAGGGAGCTTTTGAGAGATGTGGTAATTATGCACGAGGCAAATCATAGGCGAGGTACAGCATCTACTAAAACAAGAGGAAAAGTTAAGGGCGGTGGCAAGAAACCATGGATGCAGAAACACACTGGAAGGGCGAGGGCTGGTAGCATACGATCTCCGTTATGGAAAGGTGGTGGAGTAATTTTCGGGCCTCATCCAAGAGATTATTCTTATTCAATGAATCGTAAAGCAAAAAAAGCTGCATTGCAATCTGCGATTTTGTCTAAATTACAAGATAATGAGGTGGTTATAATTGATAAGCTGGAATTTGATTCTCCAAGTACAAAGAAAATGGCGAATCTGTTGAAGTCTGTAGAGATCAGAGAGAGCTGTCTTATAGTGATGCCAGAGCTAAATGAGGTGATATGGAAATCCTCCAGGAATATTTATAACCTGAAGGTTTGTGTTGCTTCGGACTTGAATGCTTATGATGTGATTAAATACAAAAAGTTATTAATAGTTAAAGATGTGTTAGATAGCATTTA
The DNA here is from genome assembly GCA_018263435.1 of Candidatus Scalindua arabica. GTDB lineage: Bacteria > Planctomycetota > Brocadiia > Brocadiales > Scalinduaceae > Scalindua > Scalindua arabica. The sequence goes on from JAANXD010000061.1 coordinate 1,755, forward strand.
ATTTAAGTAAATTTACTAGAAACTGACTGAATTCAAAATTCTACTATGGACTATTATCATATTATAAGAAGGCCTTTATCTTCTGAAAAAAGTGTTGGCGATAGAGAATCGGCAAATTCGTTTCACTTTGAAGTAAATAAGAAAGTTAACAAGATTCAAATAAAAGAGACAATAGAGAAGCTGTTTGAGGTAAAGGTTTTGTCTGTTAGAACTTTAAATAGAGTTGGAAAAAATAGAAAGTATAGAAACAAGGTGTATAAAACAAGTGGATGGAAGAAAGCAATAGTAACCTTGAAAGAAGGCGATACGATAGACCTTGGTTATTAAGTTTTATACTAATTGAAAGTGTGATTTAAATGGGAATTAAACGTTATAAACCTACAACAAATGGAAGGCGGCAAGGGAGTGTTTCTGATTTTTCAGAAATAACAAAAGTGACTCCAGAGAAAAGCTTGTTGGTGCCTTTGGCGAAAACTGGCGGAAGAAACAACTCAGGTAAGATTACTGTCAGGCATAGGGGTGGTGGAAGTAAAAGAAAATATAGAATAATAGATTTTAAAAGGAATAAATATGATATTCCTGCAAAGGTGGCAAGTATTGAGTATGATCCTAATCGTTCGGCTAACATTGCATTGTTGCATTATTTGGATGGGGAGAAACGTTACATCCTGGCTCCTGCTGGTCTGGCTGTAGGACAGCATGTTGTTTCTGGTGAAAAGATTGATCCCCAGGTCGGCAATTGTATGCCCCTTAAAAATATACATTTGGGGATTGAGGTACATAATATTGAAATGAGGCCTGGTGAAGGCGGTAAGATTGTTAAGTCAGCAGGTAGTGTTGCGAGGGTTTTAGCTAAAGAAGATAATTATGTGCAGATAGTCCTTCCTTCCGGTGAAATACGTAAAATATTTCATGAATGCAGGGCTACCATAGGCCAGGTTGGTAATACGGACAATATGGGCACTAAGATCGGTAAGGCTGGCAGGAAGAGATGGATGGGGCGCAGGCCGCATGTAAGAGGTACTGCAATGAATCCGGTAGCTCACCCAATGGGTGGGGGAGAAGGCCGAAGCCATGGTGGAAGGCATCCTTGTTCTCCGACAGGTAAATTGGCAAAAGGTGGAAAAACAAGGAAGAGGAAGGCGACAAGTAATAAGTTTATAATCAGAAGAAGAAAGTCCAGGCGTAATAAAGGCTAGTTATTTAGAAATATAAAAATTAAGAAAGTATAACTATGGGACGTTCTGTAAAAAAAGGACCTTTTATTGATAGTAAGCTGCTTAAGAAGGTATTAAAGCAAAGAGATACAGGTGATAAGCAGCCGATTCGTACCTGGTCGCGCAGTTGTATAATTATTCCGGAATTTGTGTCACATACATTTATGGTGCATAATGGGAAGATTTTCCAGAAGCTTTTTATTATGGAAGATATGGTTGGACACAAACTTGGAGAATTTGCTCCTACGAGAACATATAGAGGCCATGGTGGGACAAAGAAGAAGTAGGGTAAGCAGTAAATAAATTTCATAAAAATTGTTATTTTAAAATGAATTTTAAAGCAAGCTGTAAATATGTCAGGATATCGCCCAGAAAAGCCAGATACGTTGTTGATCTGATAAGGGGGAAGTCTGTGAATCATGCACTGGAAGCATTAAGGCTGACACATAGAAGGGCTTCATACATTATAGACAAAACGTTAAGGGCTGCAATAGCAGGTGCTAACGAAAGACAGGATGTGGACATAGATTCTTTATATATAAAGGAAATATATGTTGATGGTGGTCCGGTACGTAAATGGTTTAGACCCAGGGCAAGGGGTGTTTCTGCAACTATTATGAAACGTACAAGTCATATATCTTTAGTGCTGTCAGATGGAAGGAATTAGTATAATATTTCTGGTCGTAAAAAAATTATTATATTAAAGTAGTATTTATTTCCGAATTTTAATTAGGAAGGAAAAGATGGGTCAAAAAGTTTGTCCAATAGGTTTCAGGTTGGGGATAACAGAGAATTGGAGATCACGATGGTATGCTGACAAGAAGAAATTTGGCAAATTACTGGTCGAAGATCAAAGAATACGAAAATATATTAAAAAGAACTATCGTTTCACAGGAATACCAAAAGTAGAGATTGAAAGAACGCGTGATGAAGGTGCAAGAGTCATTATCTATTCAGCAAGACCAGGTTTGATAATAGGTCGTAAAGGGGCTGAAATTGAAAAATTAAAGGAAGGTATCGAGAAATTAGTTGAGAAAGAAGTAGATATCAGGATTCAGGAGACTGAAAAGCCGGATCTGGAAGCACAGTTAGTAGCTGAGAACATTGCTGAACAATTACAAAAAAGGGCGGCATTCAGGAGGACTATTAAAAAAGCTATTGATAGTACTATGAGTATGGGTGCACAAGGAGTAAAGGTTCAGATCTCCGGACGTTTAGCTGGGGCAGAGATAGCAAGGACGGAAGGATCTACCCAAGGAAGTATTCCGTTGCATACATTAAGGGCAAACATTGATTACGGATTTGCAGAGTCTATGACCAGCTACGGTACGATTGGTGTTAAGGTATGGGTTTATAAGGGATTAGTTGATTTGGAAAAAGGGGTTGATTATGCGGTTGATGCCAAAAAGGGTTAAATTTAGGAAGACCCAAAGAGGAAAGATTAAAGGTAATGCTACAAGGGGAAATACCGTATGTTTTGGTGAGTATGGTTTGCAGTCTACTGAGCCGGGTTGGATAACGGCACAACATATTGAGGCTGGCAGGGTAGCGGCTACTCAATATGTTTCACGAGAAGGTAAATTAGTTATAAGGATATTTCCACATAAACCGATTACATCAAAACCTATAGAAACGAGAATGGGTAAAGGTAAGGGCGAGCCTGAAAAGTGGGTTGCTGTTGTTAAGCCAGGTACTATTTTATATGAAATAGGAGGGGTTCCTGAGGATATGGCAAGGCAGGCCTTTGCTAGAATCGCGTACAAGATGCCTGTCAGGGTAAGATTTGTTAAAAGGAGAATGACAATTTGAAGGCAAGTGAGATTAGAGAAAAATCGCATCAGGAAATACTTGAAGAGTTTGAGGCATGCAAGAGGGAATTGTTAAATCTCAGGTTTCAATGGCAGGCAGGAGAGTTGCGTAATTCAGCACAATATAGACAAATCAGAAAAGATGTTGCAAGGTTAAAAACTGTTTTAAGGGAAGCAGAGTTAGGTATTAACACAAACCTCGTTGAGAGAAAGAGTGGAAAAGAAAGTACATAATGGAAACTGATAAGAATGTTAAACGGCGAAAGGCAGTTATTGGTGTAGTATCAAGCAGTAAAATGTCCAAGACAATTACTGTGAAATCAGAGAGGCGTGTAAAGCATCCCCGATATGGAAAGTTTGTTAAAAGGATGACCGTTTATAAAGCGCATGACGAAGAAAACAAGGCTGTCAATGGAGACAAGGTGGAGATTGTAGAATCACGGCCATTAAGCAAGAGTAAACGTTGGAGACTGGTTCGTATTATAAAGTAAGATAAGGAAGTTGATAAAATGATAATGGAACAAACGATGCTGGATGTTGCTGATAACTCCGGTGCTAAAATGGCAAAGTGTATTAAGGTTCTTGGTGGCTCGAAGCGTGTTTATGCGTCTGTTGGGGATGTTATAGTCGTTGCTGTAAAGAAGGCAATTCCTAGTGGCACTGTGAAAAAGGGGGATGTGGCTAAAGGCGTAATAGTAAGAACAAAAAAAAATATAAGACGTGAGGACGGCTCTTATTTGAAGTTTGATAGAAATGCAATTGTAATTGTTGAAGATGACGGAAGCCCTAAAGGTACTCGTATTTTTGGTGCAGTTGCGAGAGAGTTGCGACAAAAAAATTTTATGAAAATAATTTCATTAGCACCTGAAGTGGTGTAAATGTGATGTTTTAATAGAGAGTTATTTAAGATATGCATGTAAGAAAAAACGATACAGTACAGGTGATTGCAGGTGACGATGCTGGTAAAACTGGTAAGGTCTTGAATGTAATGACTAAGGATATGAGGGTTGTTGTAGAAGGGATAAATTATATTCAAAAGCATGTAAAGCGTAGTGAGAAAAATCCACAGGGTGGACGCATGCAGAAGGAAGCACCTGTATCATCGTCAAATGTACTGGTAATATGTAGAAATAAGAATTGTGAAAAAAATGGCAAGGGTGTGAGAGTCAAGCAGAAACTTCTTGAAAATGGTGATAAGGTTAGGGCTTGTTATAAATGTGGAAGTGAAATAATTGCTTCTGAATAATTTATAGAATTGAAACATTAAAAATATGGCACGTTTATTAGATAAATATCAAGATGAAATTGTATCCAAGTTAATGGAGAAGTTTCATTTTAAGAACAAGCTAGAGGTTCCGAAGCTGGTTAAGATCGTGATAAATATGGGCGTCGGAAGGGCTAAGGAAAACAAAAAGATTCTTGAAGATGCAATGAAGCATTTGGCAACCGTTGCGTGTCAGAAACCAAAACTTACCAGGGCCAGAAAAGATATCGCTGGCTTCAAACTCAGAAAAGGGGATGCTGTTGGTTGTATGGTAACACTCAGGGATAAAAGGGCTTACGAATTCATGGATCGCCTGATAAGTATAGTTCTTCCGAGAATAAAAGATTTTCGTGGTCTCCCGTCAGGGTCATTTGATGGCCGTGGGGGTTATACGATGGGTATAAGTGAATTGGCCGTTTTTCCTGAAATAAGTATAGATGATATTGAGTTTGTACAAGGTATGGATATAACGTTTGTGGTATCTACGAAGTCTGATGAGCAGTCATATGAGATGCTCAAGTTGCTTGGTATGCCTTTCAGGACATAGAATAGTTTTCTTTAGAACTTTAGAAATAATAGTGGATTATTAATCATCGGAGTTTTATATGGCAAGAAAAGCATTGATAGTAAAATCTAACAAGAAACCAAAATACAAAACTAGAAGGTATAATAGGTGCCAGCTTTGTGGTAGGCCTAGGGCGTATTATAGAAAATTCCAAATATGTAGAATATGTTTTAGAAGTCTTGCGTCAAAAGGGGAAATACCTGGTATAAAAAAGGCAAGTTGGTAAAGTGCCATGAAAAGTAGATTTTTTTTTGAGAGAAAAAGGGGTTTATTGAAATGAGTATGACAGATCCAATCGCCGATATGTTGACGCGGATACGTAATGCTAATATGGTTGAGAGAGAGGCTGTAAATATACCTTCATCTCGTATTAAGGTGGGTATTGCGGAGGTCTTGAAAAAAGAAGGTTTTATAAGAGATTTCAAGAATGTTCCTGACGATAAGCAGGGTGTGTTGAGGGTTTATTTAAAATACGGGCCATTAAATCAGAAAATAATTAATCATATAAAAAGAGAAAGCAAGCCAGGTAGAAGAGTTTATAAACAAGTGGAAGATATCGGGAAGGTTCTTAACGGTATCGGCATATCTATATACTCGACTTCAAAGGGGATATTAAGCAATAAGGAATGTAGGGAAAATAAAATAGGTGGTGAGCATATTTGTACCGTATGGTAAGAGGGCTTTAATTTAACTGAGTTATTAACTCCTGATAATATATTTCCAAATCTTTTTTTTGTAAAGATGTACAAATAAGAATTATGTCCAGAATAGGAAAAAAACCAATACCAATTCTTGAAGGTGTTAAGGTTAAGTGTGATAATGGCATGTTAACTATTGATGGCCCCAAAGGCAAGATGACACAGGAAATTCACCCGTTGATGAAGATAGAGGTTAATGAAGAGGCAAAGCAGATTCTTGTAGTACGCCCTTCTGACGAGAGGAAATGCAAAGAGCTTCATGGCCTGACGCGTACGCTTGTAGCAAATAATATTCATGGCGTTACTACCGGTTTTTCAAAGAGTTTGGAGATAATAGGATTGGGATATAACATTAAAATGCAGGGCAACGATTTGGTTTTGCAATTAGGGTTTTCGCATCCCATTAACGTTAAAATTCCTGAGGGTATAAAGGTAGAGATTACGAATCAGACAAATCCTGGGAAATTTACAATTAATGGTATCGATAAGCAGTTGGTCGGACAATTTGCAGCAAATATTAGACGCTTGCGTCCACCGGAACCGTATAAAGGCAAAGGTGTTAAATATGCTGATGAGATTATACGCAGGAAGGCTGGTAAGGCTGTAGCTGCTGCATCTTAAGTTTTTTTAGATTTTTTTTCTTCGAAAGATTAACATATGAGTATTTTAAAAGAAAAAAACAGAAGGCGGCTTAAACGTCATAAAGGAATAAGAAAAAAGGTTTTTGGTGATAAAGAAAAACCTAGATTGAGCGTATATAGAAGCTCAAAAAATATATATTGTCAGTTAATTGATGATACTACCGGCAATACACTCGCTAGCGCATCAACATTGATAAAAGATATTAAAGATAAATTGCCCTATAGTGGAAATGTAGAAGCGGCAAAACTGGTTGGCCAAAAGATTGCAGAGGAAGCGGCAAAGATAGGCATTACCAGGGTAGTTTTTGATAGAAGTGGATATAAATATCATGGCAGAGTTAAGGCATTAGCTGATAGTGCAAGGGAAAATAAGCTTGTTTTCTAAAAGCCTTTTTGTGGAATATTATAAAAAAACTGGTGTTTGATTAAACAATAGGAGGTTTTTTTTGGCACAAAAAACTGATACTGAAAAACTAGAAGAAACAGTTGTAAAAATCAATAGATGTACCAATGTGACAAAGGGTGGTAAGAGTATGAGTTTTAGTGCATTGGTTGTGGTTGGTGATAAGAATGGAACAATTGGATATGGTTTTGGGAAGGCTAGAGAGGTTCCAAATGCTGTAGGAAAAGCAGTAAAGGATGCAAACAGAAACACGGCTACGGTGCCTATTATTGAAGGAACAATACCTCACGAGGTATGGGGGTGTTATAAAACTGCAAGGGTATTTATGAAACCGGCAGCGCCCGGTACCGGTATTAAAGCGGGAATGCCGGCGAGAACGGTTCTTGAATCTGCAGGTGTTACGGATATCTTAACAAAATGTTATGGAACAAGAAACCCTCTGAATGTTGTTAAGGCTACTGCTGAGGGGTTAAAGGCTTTGAGAACCAAGCAGGAAATTGAAAAATTAAGAGGTGTAAAGATAGAATGAATTTGACAGATGCTAAAAATTCCTTGCATAAAAGGAAGAAGAGAAAAAGGATTGGACGGGGCGCTGGCTCTGGTCATGGTAAGACAAGTGGTAAAGGAATGAATGGTGCAAATTCGCGTTCAGGTAATGAAACACGACTATTATTTGAAGGTGGACAAATGCCTTTGTTTCGTAGAATTCCAAAAAGAGGATTTAATAATCCTTTTAAGAAAAAATATACAATAATGAATGTTAAGGACTTCGAGAACTTTGATACTGGAACGCGTGTAGATCTTCAGAAATTAAAAGATAGCAAGTTGATTAGAAGTGCAAAGTATGATTTAAAGGTTTTGGGTGAAGGGAAGCTAACCAAATCGCTTACTATAGTTGCACACAAATTTAGTGAGGCGGCGATTGCAAAGATTAAGGAGGCAGGAGGAGAAGTAGAAACGCTATCATGATAGAGAAATTCACCAATATGTTTAAGATTCCTGAGTTGAGGAATAAGTTGTTGATAACTTTGGGATTGCTGGCTGTTTGCAGATTAGGTGTCTTTATTCCGATGCCTGGTATTGACACAACAGTGCTAAAGACTTACTTTCAGCAGTTTACGCAGACCGGAGTTGGCCAATTGTTAGGTTTGGTGGATTTGTTTGCCGGTGGAGCCATGAGTTCGGGTGCAATTTTTGGTTTGGGAATTATGCCGTATATAAGTGCATCCATTATCTTTCAGCTTCTTGTAGGTGTTGTTCCGTTTCTTGAGAAGTTACAAAAGGAGGGTGAGACTGGCAGGAAGAAGATTAATCAGTATACAAGGATAACAACTGTCGGTTTATGTCTGTTTCAAGCCTTTATCATGATACGTACTTTGTACGCAATCGAGATTAATGGCGTGCCTGTTGTACCTATTCATATCCAGGGTATTCAATTTCAGCTTATGGCTGCGGTACTTTTAACGACCGGGACTGTTTTCTTGATGTGGATAGGCGAGCAGATTGATGCAAACGGTATTGGCAGCGGAATATCTCTGATTATTATGATAGGTATTATTGATAGGCTGCCATGGGCATTTAGTCAGATTTTGCAAAACTTTACTTTTTCAGTAGCACCTGCGGAACATGAGATAGGGATAGCAAAATTACTATTACTGCTAGGTATGTTTCTTGCGATTGTAGCGGGAGTTGTATACATAACACAGGGCCAGAGGCGTATCCCCGTTCAACAGGCAAAGCATACAAGGGGTAGAAGAGTTTATGGAGGCCAAAAGCATTTTCTTCCTTTAAAAGTGAATCAAGCGGGTGTTATGCCCATAATCTTTGCACAATCACTACTAATCTTTCCTGCTGCCATAACCAGAGGTTTGCAGGTCAGATTCGACCCAGGAACGTTCTGGTATTGGATTACATCTCGATTGACTGAAATGTTTCAAGGTGGTTTTATATATGTAGTTATGTATATAGTGTTAATTGTGTTTTTCTGCTATTTCTGGACAGTAATACAATTTAATCCTAAGGAAATGTCGATCAACATGCGGGATTATGGCAGCTTTATTCCGGGTATCAGGCCAGGGCATCGAACAGCCGAATATCTTGAAAGTGTAATGAGCAGGATTACGCTTGCGGGAGCGGCATTCTTGTCTTTGATTGCAATTCTTCCTATGATGATTGCTGGAGGGTTTGAGATTAACAGGGCAATTGCCAGTTTTTATGGTGGTACAGGTCTTCTTATTGTTGTTGGTGTAGCTTTAGATTTGGTTCAAAAAATAGAGTCACATTTAATTATGAGACACTATGGAGGCTTTCTTGGAGGTACTTCTAAGGTAAGGGGCAGAAGGGGTTGAGGCTTATTTTCCTGGGTCCTCCTGGTGTAGGTAAAGGTACTCAGGCTGCAAGTATAAGTTTAAAGAAAGAAATAAATCACATTTCGTCTGGTGATCTTTTGCGAGCGGCAGTCGAGGCTAAAACAGATACAGGTTTAAAGGCAAAAGAGTATATTGATAATGGTTTGTTAGTTCCAGATGAATTAGTAGTCAAAATAGTTGTAGGAAAGATTAATTCGGCAGAGTGTAAGAATGGTTTTATTTTAGATGGGTTTCCAAGGAATCTTTCTCAAGCAGAAATCCTTGATAACACATTAAATAAAGCTGGGGAAAAGATAGACAAGGTTTTCTATTTTACAGCGTCTGCGGAAATAATAATTAAACGAATTGCGGGTCGTCGAATTTGCAAATCATGTGGAGCTGACTATCATGAGATGTTTAGTCCTCCGGTAAATAATAATGTGTGTGATAAATGCGGTGCAGAACTATATCAGCGTAAGGATGACTACCCGGAAACAACATCAATGAGATTGCAGGTATATAGAGAACAGACAGAAAAGTTAATTGGTTACTATAGGGGAAAAGGTGAGTTAATAGAAATTAACTGTAATGGAGAAAAAGCGGAGATTGAACAAAATATACTTGAAGAGTTACATTCGATGTCAGAGGGAGAAAGGGGAATGGAGTAGAAAGGGTGATAGTTTGTAAATCTGAGCGTGAAATTGAAATTATGCGAGAAGCAGGAGGAATAGTAGCAGAAGCTCTTTCAATTACAAAAGAGATAGCAAAGGAAGGAGTGACCACAGAGGAATTAAATACAAGATTAGAAAATTATGTATTACAGAAAGGTGGAATCCCTGTTTTTAAAGGTTATAGAGGTTATCCTAAAAGTATATGTACATCCATTAATGAAGAGATAGTACATGGAATTCCAGACCAAAGAAAACTTCGTGATGGAGATATATTGAGTGTTGACATTGGGGTGGAATATCGAAAATATGTTGCCGATGCAGCGATAACTATCCCAATCGGAGAGATTTCTGAAGAGGTAGAGAATTTATTAAAGGTCTGTGAAGAAGCACTTAACAAAGCAATTGAGGCCGCTTGCGCTAACAACAAGTTGTCTGAAGTATCCAGATCAATACAAAACCACGTAGAAAGTCAGGGGTTTTCGGTAATACGAGATTATACGGGCCATGGTATTGGCAGGCAAATGCACGAGGACCCTCAGATTCCTAATTTTGTCAGCAAAGAATTATTGAGGGCAGATGAAATACTATTACAGGGAATGGCGCTGGCGATAGAACCAATGATATGTGCAGGCGAATATGATACGGAGGTTCTTGGAAATAGATGGACGGTGGTTACAAAAGACAGAAAACTTTCAGCACATTTTGAGCACACTATTGTAGTAACAGAAAACGGTGCTGAAATTCTTACTGTTTAACGGAAAGAGCATCTCGCTTACAATAATAGGCAAATGTTAATGTTTACTTTATGGCCAAAGAAGAACCGATAAGAGTCGAAGCAGTAGTAAAAGAAGCTTTACCTAATGCGAGATTTCGTGTTGGGTTGGAAAATGGACATGAAGTACTTGCACACGTATCAGGGAAGATGAGAATGCATTATATTCGTATTCTCCCCGGTGATAAGGTTACAATTGAAATGTCACCTTACGACCTTAGTAAGGGAAGAATAATTTATCGTCAGGGTTGAAAGAGGGAAGATTTATGAAGGTTAGAGCATCTGTAAAGAGGTTATGTGAAAACTGTAAAATAATTAGACGCAAAGGAATAATTCGTGTGATCTGTGTCAATCCTCGTCATAAGCAGAGACAGGGGAAATAAAATACCGGGCAGGATGTCTTTAGACATGAAGACTACTTTTTTTACATTTTGAAAGGACTGTTTTAAATGCCAAGAATTGCTGGAGTTGATATTCCTGGAGACAAAAGAATTGTTGTTTCATTGACATATATTTATGGCATCAGTAAGCACTTATCACGAAATGCGCTGAAGGCTCTTAAAATGGACGAAAGTGTACGGGCGAAAGATATTCCTGAAGATGATTTGAGTACGTTGGGCGCATTTTTAGAAAAGAATTTCTCTATTGAAGGTCAACTGAGAAGGCAGGAATCACAGAACATAACAAGACTGAAAAATATAGGGTGTTATAGGGGTCTGCGTCATCGTTTGGGATTACCCGTGAGGGGGCAGAGAACAAAGACTAATGCACGTACACGAAAGGGAAAGAAGAGAACAGTATCGGTGAAGAAGAGTGTAAAGGAAATGAAAGGATAGGGAGTTTATCAGTAGAAAGTAATGAGAATAACAAATAAAGAAGAAATACTAAATCTCTTAGAGCAGGAAGACAACATAACAAATCCACTTGGATTCAGGCACAACAATGGTCTCTTAAAAAAGGAGATGAACAAGAAGATTAATGAGATTGCCGGTTTTTGTGAACAAATATTAAAGGTCGTCAGGAAGTTTGACAGAGAAAAAGAAATTGTCTTTCTGGAATGTTCATGTGGCAAATCCTACCTTTCGTTTGTTTTAAGTTATATTCTGGAGAGTGAGTTTAGTACAACGCCTTTTTTCTTCGGCATAGATACCAATAAAGAGCTTATACAGAGATGTGAGGATACCAGATCTGTTTTAGGTTATGAGAATATGGTCTTTAAGCATGGAAGGACGATTGATTCTTCATTTGATAGAAAGGTTGATGTAGTTATTGCACTACATGCATGTAATACAGCTACTGATGAAGCAATTGCCAAAGGCATTAAAATGGGCGCCAAGAATATTATGGTTGTACCATGTTGTCAGGGGCAGTTGCGTTCTCAAATTAAATCTCATCACCCTTTAACAAGTGTAACCCAGTTTGGTTTACTGAGGTATAAATTTGCGGATATTTTGACAGATGCGTTAAGGTCACAATTTCTGTCCGGTAGTGGATACTATGTTGAACTTTTAGAAATAGTATCCCCGAAATTAACTCCGAAGAATATTCTTATATCCGCAAGGAAACAGAAGGGGAAGAATAAAAGAAATTTAGAGAGATACAATCAACTAAACAATATGTTTAACACGAACTTAAGCTTGCAGGAATTCTTCTGCCAATAGTTTAAACGACAATTTAGATTGTGCTTGTTAGTTTCAGTGGCAAGCGAGCTTTTTCTTAATGATAGGAAATATATAAATGGGTAAAAAAAAGGCAAAACGCAGTGTTGCAAAGGCCGTTGTTCATGTCAAGGCTACTTTCAATAATACATATATCACTATTGCTGATATGTATGGTGAAACCTTATGCTGGGCCAGTGCAGGAACAGTTGGTTTTAAAGGGTCAAGGAAAAGCACTCCATTTGCAGCACAGAGAGCAGCCAGAAATGTCGCAGAGAGAGCGCGGAAAAGGTTTGGTGTTCAGCAGGTTGAGGTCAGAGTAAAGGGGCCGGGACCTGGAAGAGAATCTGCAATAACTGCTTTACAGGAAGCAGGACTTCTGGTTAGAGCTATTGAGGATGTTACACCATTACCTCATAATGGTTGTCGCCCCAGAAAAAAGAGAAGAGTTTAACAGGCACTTCCCACTTCTTTGTTAAAAGAGAAAGGGGGTGCTTTTAGAATTGTAGTATAACTTTTGATTTGTGAATAAGGAATAATATGGCTAGACACATAGACCCTAAATGTAAATTGTGCAGGAGAGAAGGCGTAAAGTTGTATCTAAAGGGAGACCGCTGTGAAACCGCAAAATGTAGTATAACTAAAAGAAAAAGCTTGCCGGGTGGAAAAATGTCAAGAAGAGGCAGGAAATTGTCTTCATATGGAATCCATTTCAGGGAAAAACAGAAGCTAAAACGTTTTTATGGTGTTTTTGAAAGGCAGTTTAGAAATTATTATCATAAGGCAGAAAGAAAACAGGGTAATACGGGAGAAAATTTACTTATATTGTTAGAAAGAAGGCTTGATAACGCTTTATACCATATCGGATATGGTTTTTCACGTAGCCACGCAAGGCAGGTAATTAATCACGGCCATGTAACAGTGAACGGCAGAAAGGTTGATATCGCTTCTTTTTTAGTTAAACAAGGTGATGTAATCAGGCCTGTTGAGAGAGAAGATAGTATTAAAATGATAAAAACAAATATAGATTCAAGTAAGGGCAGAACCCCCCCATCGTGGTTAGAGCTGGGAGACGATGAATTAGAAGGTCGTGTTCTGCAACTCCCTAATAGAGATGATGTATCGGTAAGTATACAGGAACAGCTGGTAGTTGAACTTTGCTCAAAATAAACTCAATAGCCATTTTAAATTAATAAAGTATAAGAGTGTACAATTTATGAAATCCTACCTTAGAATGTCTTATCAATACGAAGGGTTTTCCGGTTCATAATGATTTAATCAAAACAAGAAAGTCTTCTATGTAAGGCTTTTCAAAGAGATATTTAATGGTAGGAAGGAGGAGTGTATATGCGTATCAGATGGAAGGAGTTTGAATTACCTAACAGAGTTAGTATAGAAAAAGAAACACATACTGACACTTATGGGAAATTCATTGCTGAGCCTTTTGAACGAGGCTTTGGGATTACGGTTGGAAATGGACTGAGAAGAGTTCTGCTATCTTCAATAGAAGGGAGTGCAGTTACTTCGGTTAAGATTGGTGGCGTTGAGCACGAGTTCAGTACAATTCCAGGTGTAGTAGAAGATGCAATTGATATTATTCTAAATATTAAGAATCTTGTTGTAAAGCTACATTCAGACAAACCAGGAAAAATAAAAATTGAAACGAAGGAAAAAGGAGAAATCACGGCTGGGGATATAATTACGGACGACGGTGTGGATGTTATCAATGAAGATCTTTATATAGCAACTCTTTCTGAAAATATAAAATTTAATGTTGAGATGGACGTTAAAAATGGGAGAGGTTATAAAACGGCTGAGGAAAACGGAGTGGATAGTGGCAATGAGGTTGGTGTTATTCCCATAGATGCAATTTTTTCTCCGGTCCGTAAGGCAAAGATACGTGTTGAGGAAACCAGGGTGGGCAGAAGGACTAATTATGACAAGTTAATTATTGAAATATGGACAAATGGTGTAGTCTCTCCTGAAATGGCGTTGGCAGAGGCGTCAAAGGTTTTCAGGAAGCATTTAAATCCATTTGTACACTACTTTGAGTTGGGCAGAGAACTTCCTCAGGCTGGTGAGAAACAGATTGAGAAAGTAGAAGAGGAGGAGGCTTCTGCAGACGAAGTAAACAAGAAAATGGCGATACCGGTTACCGAACTGGATTTGTCAGTCAGGGCGTCCAACTGCCTCGAGTACGCAAAAATAAAAACAATTGGTGAACTGGTTACAAGAGAAGAGGAAGAATTGCTAGAGTTGAAGAATTTTGGCAAGACAACGTTAGTTGAAATCAAGAAGAAACTAAATCAGTTGGGATTGTCATTCAAGGCTGGTGAAGATGCCAGTCTGGAAGGAAAGGAAGTTTCTTATGAGGCATAGGAAAAACGACAAACACCTTGGTAGGACGTCCAGTCATAGAAAAGCATTACGATGTAATCTGGCAAAAAGTCTTTTTACTTATGGCAGGATTATAACGACTATGGAGAAAGCGAAATATGTTCGCCCATTTGTTGAAAAGTTGATTACAACGGCAAAAAAAGGTATCACAAAGAAAGAAACAGATAAGATTGCTTATATTCATCAATATAGACAGGTGTTGTCAAAGCTTAATGATAAAGAGGTGGTTAGAAAGTTATTTGGTGAGGGAAAGTGGCGCGAGTCTGGAGGTATTGCTGAAAGGTATGCTGGCCGTAATGGCGGCTATACCAGAATACTCAGGCTTTCAGGAAGTAGAATGGGAGTATTGTCCGGAAGCAGCGTGGGAGATGTGCCTGAATTAGAATATAAAATGGAAGGTTTTGAGCGAAAACTTCGTCTGATTGGAAATCGCCTGGGAGATAATGCCAGCCGGGTTATCTTTGAATTGATAGAGGAAGTTGAAGAAGAAAAGGAGATCACTCCCAAGGTGACAGTGTCAGAAGAAAAAAAATAGATTTTAAATCAAATGTAGTACTATAAAAGTGATTAGAAACTTTAGCTGGTTAATAGAAGGCGAAATTGCTGGTATGGCCAAACCAGCATCTTCTGTGTATGATTTTGAATTCCTCAAAGAAAATGGTTTTGAAGCCATCGTGTCACTTACTGAATTTCCTCTTGATGAATCTTTGATAGAGGAATTTGGTTTTAGTATAAAGCATATTCCGGTTAGAGATTTTGAAGCGCCGACGTTGGAGCAGATTAAAAATTTTATAGCATTTGCAGAAAAGGCACGCTCCGAGGGTAAAAAGCTGGTGGTGCACTGCGATGCAGGTATAGGGAGAACTGGAACTGTGTTGGCATGTTACCTTGTCAGCAAAGGATACAATGCCGCAAAGGCAATAGAAGAAGTCAGGGTGAAAAGGCCTGGTTCAGTAGAGACCATCGAACAGGAAGCATTAGTTATGAAGTACGAAGATCAAAGCAGACACAAATAAGATAGTCGATCTACAATATTATCTTGGATAATAGGGACAGTGGATAATAGGGACAGCGCCTATTATTTGTTCTTTCGCGGCCTCCCCCATGGTAAAGCCCTTAACCTTCTACCAAACAATCTCTCAAACTTTTTCATAAAACTATCGTTACCGCAAGGTCTTCCTGTCATTGAACTTCTCTTTATGTCCTCCACGACCTGCTTCGGCACACAGACAAAACGAACGTGATTCGTCATAAGGCAGTATGCCCATATCCTTAAGGAGTATTTTGTGCTGTAATCCTTAAGCCACTCAAGATACTGAACATAATCTTCATCTTTCTCAAATACAGGCTGTCTGTAATTGCCTCTTTGTGTAACGTGATGTGGGTATCCCTTTGCGACAACTCTTGCTAATCGTGGCATGCAAAAAATTTACAACACAAGACACTATATGTCAACAATAAAATAGGCGCTGTCCCTATTATGTCTCCTATTATGTCTATAAATCAGGTTTCTGATTTTCTACAGGCCTAAGCTCAGCTTGTTCTGTTCTTCTAATTTTTTTCGCATTTCTTTAGCCCATTTCAGAACTTTGTCTATATTTGCCGGTTCGCCTCCGGTTACAAGTTTCAATTGTCTTCCTTCAAACACTTTCTTCTTTTCGCCATTTGCAACAACTATTGCTTCTCCCTCTGTTACAGTAACAAAGACCAAGTGCCTTGAAATCCTTATATCAACATTGCCGGCATTTGAGGTTATGATGTTATTGTTGGCGGCTATCATAAATGGCTTGTCATCTGCCTTTATAGAGAGGAGTATTTGCCCATTTAGCAGGTCTAGTTTTCTGTTTTTAACAAACTTGATCTCAGTATTAACATCCATTATGACATAGGTACCATCTTTCAGGAGGAAAGAGGCCTTACTGTCTTCTTCTGTTCTTAGTGAGGTGCCATTGTGAATCTTGGATTCGGATGATAAAGGCTGCCAATTTGTGATTGAGTCCGGGAGTATTTTGACAGTACCGGTTGAATTCATAAAGTCTGCTTTCGTTGGAAGTGTGAATATTAAGAAAACAACATATATCAGTATTATACCGGAACCTAATAAAAGGCTGAATTGTGTAACTGCTTTCTTTGTGGGTCTTATTATGAGTATGCCTATTTCATAAAGAATGATCATAGGTAAAGCCGTCATAACCTGTGTAAACGGGTCCGGTGGCGTTATTACTGCGGCAAGAATAAATATGATAAGGATGGCATACATTCGCCATTTAATAAAATCTTCTGCCTTAAGCATTCCAATCCTGGAAATAAATAACATTATAAGAGGTAGCTGGAAAACAACGCCGAGTGCGAGTGTCAGCATAGTTACAAGCGAGATATACTGGCTCATTGTAATAATAGGCTGTATCCCCCCTCCCAGTACCTTTATCAGGAATTGAAGGCCAAAGGGTATTAAGAAGAAATATCCGAATAATACACCTATTATGAATGAGATGAATGAGATGGGGGCAAAAATTCTTACGTATCTACGCTCTTTCTTATATAAACCGGCCTCCACAAATTTCCAGATTTGATATAAGATTACAGGATATGCCAGGAACACTGCTGTCATTAAGCATAGCTTTATATAAGAATAAAAACCTTCCTGATAACTCAGCACCTGAAGTGATTGTGATAGCCCCAGGCCTTCCATGGTAATACTATGAGGCTTTTTTATAATATCAAGAATTCTTAACTTATAGAACCAACTGATAAAGAATAGTACAACAACTACGATGATTGAGTTTATAATCCTTGATCGCAGTTCTTCAAGATGTTCGCTTATGGGTAATCTCTTTTCGCTGATTTCTTTTTCTTCCATTACCTTCTGTATCGTTCTTGTTTTGGCAAAGGACTAATATCGACAAAATTTTGTCGTTGTTTAGACACAAATCGTTTAAATAATACCTTCATTTTGAGGTGTGGTTATAATACTAGGATAGGGTTTAAATTACAAGATTCAATATGGTGAAGAAGTACCTAAAGTTGGGAAAAGATAACTATTCAAACAGCGTCTGTTCCTAACTTTAGTCACTTTACACTTTAGCTCACTTTAGGCACTTTTTGTCCTCCATGAGGGTATCAGAAAAGCCTTGCAAGGGTAGTTTGTTTTTGATACTATTGATTCTAAAGCCTTGTCACTCTTTCTCTTAATTAGGAGATAATTCCATGGTAAAAACGTTTGAAGGTAACCTTATTGGTAAGAATAAGACCTTTGGTATTGTTGTCAGCAGGTTTAATAGTTTTATTACAAAGAAACTGTTAGAAGGTGCTCAAGACTGCTTGATTAGACATGGCATTAAGGATGACGATATCGATGTGTTCTGGGTTCCGGGAGCTTGTGAGCTACCGATTACGGCTATGAGGTTGGCTAAAAATGCTAAGCACAATGGTATCATTTGTCTCGGGGCAGTAATACGTGGAGAGACACCTCATTTTGATTATGTTTCCAGTGAATCAGCGAAGGGTATTTCTGAGGTAGGGCTTGCAACTGGTATCCCGACAATTTATGGAGTTATTACAACTAATACGTTGGAACAGGCTATAGATAGGGCTGGTGCCAGAGGCGGTAACAAGGGTGCGGAGGCGGCGCTTGCAGCCTTGGAGATGGTGAATTTGTTTGATGAAATGAAATAGTATTTTCTTGTTGTGGAGATTTGTAGATGCGGAAAAGAACGCATTCCCGTGAGATAGCATTACAGGTTCTTTATCAATTAGAGGTTCGTGGCAATGAAGTTCTAAATGAGGTAGATGCTTTTTGCCGGGAGCAAGGTAAAGACGCTGCAATAAGTGATTTTG
This sequence comes from Candidatus Scalindua arabica, assembly GCA_018263435.1. Classification (GTDB taxonomy): domain Bacteria; phylum Planctomycetota; class Brocadiia; order Brocadiales; family Scalinduaceae; genus Scalindua; species Scalindua arabica. Next base: position 20,034 of record JAANXD010000061.1, read on the forward strand.
CCGCGATATTAGCGAAAGGGTGTATTCAGAAAATAAAAGTAATAGACAAAAAGATAACCCAACTATCTGAACATTGGGATTTGCACAGGATGCCGGTTGTAGATAGAAATGTCCTGAGGTTGGCATGCTATGAGTTGTTTTATATGAATGATATTCCTCCAAAGGTTTCTATCAACGAGGCAATTGATTTAGCCAAGAAATACAGTACCGAAAAATCCGGCTTATTTGTAAATGGAGTGTTGGATAAGGTATATTCAACATATATAAAGAATAATGAAGGGGTTCAAGAAGTTACCACAAATATCAGAGATAACAAAAGCCTGGAAGAAAAAGCAGGTGCTGATTTACATATTCATACGAAGTTTTCAGACGGAACCATGTCACCGGAAGAAGTAGTTGAGGAAGCATCTAATCTCAACCTCCGTACGATCGCAATAACCGATCATGATAGTGTAGATGCTGTCGAAATTGCCCAGAACATTTGTAATAAGAAGGGGATAAATATTATTCCCGCAATAGAACTATCTTCTTATTATCCTCCTGTAGATATTCACCTCTTAGGTTACTTTGTAGATATAAAAAATAGCATGCTTCTGGAAAAGCTAGCTGAACTGCGGCTTGAAAGAGTTGAGCGAATTAAGAAGATAACCGGCAAGCTTAGAGGTATGGGTGTTAATGTAGAGCATCAGGAAGTCTTCGATGTTGCAGAGATGGGGTCACCCGGGCGTATGCATGTTGCTGAAGTATTATGTAGAAAAGGTTATTGCAGCGATATTAGGGAAAGTTTTCAAAAGTACCTGTCTGATCATGGACCTGCTTATGTACCTAAAGTATCACTGACATTAAAAGATGCTATCGAGCTTATCATTTCATCATGCGGTGTTCCTGTTCTCGCGCACCCTGGCATTACCAAAAGAGACATGCTGATTCCCGAGATGGTTGAATATGGTCTGCAAGGGATAGAGGTTCATTGTCCATCACACCTGCCAGAAGCTATAAAAAAATATAAGCGAATAGCAAAAAAATACGATCTTGTAATAACCGGCGGTTCGGACTGTCATGGTGAACGAAAACCAGATGCTAAGTTAGGAAGTACAAAAATAGATGATGGTTTGGTTGACAAGATTAAAGAAAGGCATGACAACCTGGTTGGTGTATTAAGTTAAGAGAGTATTTTAATAAGGTTATATGGTTCCTTCTAGTTTGTTATACCGGCATATCAAAATACGGCTTCTGTACAGATTAAATAATGGGTTGGTTCTCAAAAAAGAAATCGGTCACAACGAAACAAGTAGACGTAAAAGAGCAGTCCTGGTCTCCATTTCAGAAGCTGAAAAACAGCCTGGCTAAAACACGCGGCAAAATAACCGGTAGATTCAAGGATCTACTATCGTTCAGAAGGAAAATTGATGAAAGCGTTCTTGATGAATTGGAGGTTATTTTACTTGAGTCAGATGTAGGGGTTGGCCAGGTGACTAAGATTGTTCAGGATATTAGAGATGCCTGGAAATCTAAAGTGATTGAAGACACACAGGGTGTTTACGATTTCTTAAAAGAGGATCTCAAGCAAAGCCTCAGAAATGGGGATTCTGCATTGAGAATCGCATCTGCATCTCCAACTGTAATTATGATTGCAGGCGTTAATGGTGTTGGCAAGACAACGTCTATCGCAAAGCTCGCCAATTTATTTGTAAAACAGGGCAAGAAAGTTATGCTGGCGGCAGGTGATACCTTCCGTGCCGCTGCTACGGAACAACTGGACATATGGAGTAAAAGGATCGGTGCCGATATAGTAAAGCATCAGGCCGGTGCAGATCCAGCTGCAGTGACGTTTGATGCACTTGAGGCCAGTTTGAGCAGGGGAATAGATGTCTTGATTGTTGATACTGCCGGACGCTTGCACACTCATGAGAATTTAATGAATGAGTTGTCAAAGATAAAACGGGTAATATCGAAAAAGATTGAGAATGCTCCTCATGAAGTGTTAATGGTTCTGGATGCAACGACAGGGCAAAACGCCATTTCACAGGCAAAGTTATTTAAACGTGCAGTTGACATTACCGGAATATTTCTTGCAAAACTTGATGGGACTGCAAAAGGCGGTGTTATTCTGGGTATGCGTAAGGAGGTAGGTATACCGGTAAAATATGTTGGCCTTGGTGAAGGTGTAGATGATATCCAGGAATTTGATGCAGATAAGTTTGTGGATGCTTTGTTTGATTAGAAAAAAACATAGAGCACACGCCATTTACAATTGATTTCTTCTCTCCAGACATCCTCAGGTAAAAAAGTAGAATTCGCACAGAGACACTAAGCCACAAAGAAAATGAATGAAAACGAAATTGGAAAAATTGTTGTCAATATCGGGGTCAGACCTTCATAATTCAATTGACAGGTTATGGAGAATAGATAGAAT
>JAANXD010000062.1 GCA_018263435.1 Candidatus Scalindua arabica
GGCAGTACAACCTGAAGCCAAGCCGAAGGATGTTGCTATTAGTAAAGCTGTGAAGAAGCCTGTTACAAAACCGGTATCACTACCAGAAGTGAAAAACGTAGTAAAAGAGCCTTTAAAAATTGTTAAGAATTTTGACTTCAGAAAGTACAGAGACAATCTTATTAACAATTATAAGGTGAGAAAAGGTGAGAGAATCCCGTTACTGTTCATAGACGACCACGGCAAAAGTAAGCTATATAAACAGGGACTCTCTTTTTACGGCTATCAATTGATTGCCAGACCGGAAGTCAAATCGGGGAAACCATATTATTTTGTAATCAACAACTCCGGAATGAAGCGAATAGATAAAGCGTGGCCATACGGAAGCTGCCCGTCTGCTCTCCGGGAAGATCGCAATCTCTTCAGGAAGCTGCTCTCTCAACCCCAATTTGCCGGCATACCGGACGTCCGATATGAGTTGTTTTATGCACCTTTGGATACAAGGATGATTGCATTATTAGAATCCAAGCTGAAACTCATCATTGAGGAAAACAGTGTGACATCTAACGAGATTTCAAGAGTTATAGGTACATTCAAAGAAGTAGGTGGTTCATACATCCTCATCATCGAAACGGTGATAATGGTTGATGAGAAAAGATTACGTGTTCGTGACCCCGACAACATAATCGTAGCAGCTCGCTGAGACAACAATATTACAATAAACAGAAAGGAGTCCATTAATGATTACCATACTGATTTTACTACTTGTTCTGAACTCTTCTGCTGATGCAGAAACACTGGACGATCTTGTAAGGAGTGGTTATGCGGCATATTCGGTTGACCAGATTGAAGAGGCCAGGGAAATATTAGAAGAGTTGGAGATGGAATATCCTGATTCTCACAACGGAAAGTTATTACAGATCCTGGTTGAAATCAAGGAAGGTAACAACACTAAAGCTGAAAGGTTGTTAATCGAGTTGGATAGTAATTGTAACATAAATTCCTCTTCCTGCGATTCACCAAGTGTGCACATCATTGCCCAGCTTATCAAATGCGAACTGATGAATTCTGAATCGGATTTCAGATTGGCAGACAAAATGATTAAAGAACAGTTCAACAATCTTTATAAAGATTGTTACGAAAGCATGATAGACATATACATTAAAAATAATGACCCTGCAAGTGCAAGCAGGGCGTGTGATGCATACATTAGCCTCTCTGAAGGTGATTTGGGGCAGGACATTGCCATGAAGTGTTTTGTCGTTTACTATTCATGCTTTAGAAATGAAGACGCGAGAAAGATGTGGAGGCAACTCAGTGTTGACAATAAAGAGTTGTTAAAGAAACAATACGACGAGGTAGAGACTGAATACGGTAAAGGAGGTTATGTATGCTTAAGACAGGAAGATTGATTGTGAAAACCGTTGGTTTTCTTCTGTTGGCAACTTTGCTCATAGCGTTCTATAGTGGCGAGGATATGGTGAGTGCAGATTCTTTGACTGAGTCTGGAAAGGTCGATAAGAAGATAGACAACGGATTAAATCTGGCATTAGAGGCTATCAGGATTGCCGGAAACCATAAAGAAGTGAAAGGAAAAACAACTGTTAGTTCTATTGATAACGAGATTGATCAAAATGAAGGGTTTTCTGAGAAAAATACAGATCATGATGTTGAAGACAAAATAGCAGAGAGACCAAAAAAAACTGCTGAAATGCACAATCCGTTAATCACAGAACCAATAAAGATTCAGAAGAAGCATAGAGAGAAAATTAGGACTCCAGCCCCTATTCATTACGCTGTAAAGATTCCGGCAAATAAACCATGGACAAAGACGAATGTTTACTTAAAGGAGAATGATATAGTAAAGATACATTGCAAAGGCAAGGTTATGCCTGGAGATTTTGAATACCGCTATAAGAATACTTCGTGCCTTGCTGATGGATACCACTTTACGAGGAATAATTTTACAGTTTTAGCTAACGCCAGATATATGGCTGCAATTGGAAAGATAGGCAATAGGGATGCCTTTTATATAGGTAGCGGGAGGGAGCTTGTATCCTATGTAAATGGGCCTCTCTACCTTGGCATTAACGATCTTAATAAAAGTGTATACACTGGAGAGCCTATTAAGAAGAGATCTGTGTATTGGAAAGATAATACAGGTTATTTCGAAGCAGATATCTATGTATACAGGAAATAAAACATACTCTACCGAAGAAGAGGGTTACCCCTTGCTTTCGCCCGCCTGAACTGCCTGCCATTTGTCGGATGGGGAAGAATTGCGCCTTGCTCTCTCCCGCCAGAAAGGTCGGTCGGGCCCATCCGAACGGATTCATCCTGGCGGGCAGGCAAGGAGTCCAAAAAAAGAACTGGAATCCTCCCGAAAGGGAGGTAACTCTACTTTCATGATTAAAGGAGGTGATAATATAATGAATTTTGATACTCAGATAATAACCAAATGTACCCTGGGATTTTTTATGGGTATTTCAGCAGGATTACTTTTCAGATACTTTCTATTCAGAATATTGCTGTTTGCCGCTATTCCCATAGTAGCCTTGCTTGTTTTAGACTACACAAATATGTTTTCAATTGATTGGTTTTTTTTAAATGACAAGTGGGACAAAGCCATTGTTTTTCTAACACCAACTGCTATTAATATCTATTCCTACCTCAGCAACCACATCCTTATAGGATTGATTCCCGGTATTCTAATAGGCTTAACCTCTGGATTTTTCTTTATGAGAAGATGAGCACCTATGTAATATGCCTTATTACCATTCCCGTCATCAGCTTAGGGTAGAAATATGTTGCCTTGGGAGGCATCTTGTGTCTTTTGGTTGCAATGTCTCTTATCTGTCCTATTTTTGTAGGGTTGAGGAAAAAGGCGATCTGGTATTCTCCTTTGTTTACGGATTCAACTGAGTCTTCTACGCCCTGAATGTATTTGACACTTTCAGATTTTGAGATATTTTTTGCCTGTATGCCAAGTATTCTGTCAAATATAACTCCATGTAGAATTCCGGTATCAATATACTTCCATTCAGAATATTCGCCCGTTAAAATCTGATCGAGAAGATTTTCATCACGCAGCGTCAGTATATAGAACTTTTTATCGCTTCCGCCCATGTACATGGCAAGTTTGTGCTTATGGGCATCCTTGCCAAGTTCCTGCATCAATGCTTCTGTACTGCAATCATTCCCCATGTCACTGATTTCAAAAATCTCGTTCAAGGAGTTTTTTATTTCTTTCGGATCAAGGTCTTTTATATTCCTTGCCAATCTATGTGTTGGCAGGATTTGTAGTCCGGGGTCTTCCATAGAAACGCACATCAACATTACGTAGTCAGATGGAATATTGTCATTACTTTTCGATGTCCCTTCGTTTTTCCTGATCCGATCTCTGTAAAACAGGGCTGTTTCATAGCGATGATGTCCGTCTGCAATAAACAATGCCCTATCCTTCATCTGCAAAATTAACTCTTCAATAACCGCTTTATCTTTTACAACCCAGAGCAGATTCTTGACACCATAAATGTCTGTAAAATCGATATCCGGGGTTACGCAGGTTCCCGTGTCTCCTCCGGACACTTTATGTAAAAGGTTTGATACTTTACTATCTTCGTCTTCGAAAAATGTGAATACCTGGCTCAGGTTTGAGTTACAGGCTTTCATCAAATTCATCCTGTCCTCTTTTGGCTTTGCAAGGGTATGTTCGTGTGGATATATTTGCCCGGTCTGAAAGTCCTCCAGTTTTACAAGAGAAATAAACCCTCTCCGTACGTATTTCTTACCTGATAATGTAAACTCTTGAGCATAAATATATATGGCAGGTTCAGCCTCCTCTTTCAGAATTTCTTCCTTTCTCCACGCATCGAAGAATTCTGCAGATCTTGTATATTTGTTATTTGATTGGTCATCACCTGGAAGTTCTTTACCCAGGATTAGCCTGATTATGTTCTCCGGGTGGAGTTGATAATAGTCATCTCTTTCCTTTTCAGAGATAACGTCATAAGGAGGTGTTATTACTTTTGAAATGTCTTTTATTTTTTCAGGATTATATCTCAAACCCTTGAAAGGTAGTATCGTCGCCATTTTCAGCCTTAAAAAGTGTTAATAAAATAAGTTAGAGTAGTGAAATAGGATTTTAGCATATAAGCCATTCTTTGTGAATTATTTTAATTTTATTATTTTGTGGGAATATTTATCAATAAAACATTGTTATTAAAATAAAGAGGAAGAAAGGTTGTTTATTTTTAAAATATTGTATATTTGGCTTTGCAAAATCCTTCTAAATGTAAACTTGTCAATTCATTAGACTATTGCAGAAGCCTGAAATTACTTAAAATAAGGAGATAAAAAATGAAAGTCTCTTGAGTTACGACTCAAAAGATAAGGGAAATTTGTTAAAAATATATTCGGTTTGAATATACAATAATTTACAATTTTGGTTAGTTGGAAAGAGAGGATATATCATGGTTATCAACATAAAAAGATTATTTGTTGCAACACTTTGTGCTCTATTTTTTGTTGGATTTACGGTAATTCCTGCGGTAACTGCAGATGTTAATCCATTCGCAACCAGTGATTCAGACACTTACATTACTACAGTTGCTGAAGAAGGCAAATGTGGTGGTGAAGGTAAATGCGGTGAAGAGAAAAAAGCTGAAGGAAAATGCAGTGGCGAAGGCAAATGTGGTGGAGAGAAAAAAGCTGAAGGAAAATGCGGTGGCGAAGGCAAGTGCGGTAGCTGAGATGAATAAGGCATACATTCTTTAAACCGTATTTCAATTAATGGCGGAAAAGGTTTTTGATTTAAGCGGGCCAGAAATGGCCCGCTTTTTATTTAAGTTGTTAAAGTAATCATGATTATTTATACGGTTATACGCGCATTGAAGAAACTCAATACAGGATACCAGCCTGGAATGAACGGGAATGTGTTTTCGCGTAGAGAATTTCAGCCTGAGGCCACCAGTAGGCGCACATTTATCTTACATGCTGCCGGTTTTTTAACGACTCTGTTTTTGTCCCCGGTTATCGTACGAGCGGCAAACAAATCATCGTCCGTTCCCCCCGAAGATCCCTGGCAAACTCTGGAAGTTGTTCAGGAACATCTCCTTCCATCCGAAACTGATTCACCCGGAGCTAAGGATGTCAATGCTTTAGAGTACCTACGCAATGTTATCAAAGACCCCGCGATTGATTCTGATGAGAAAGAATTTATCCTGAACGGTGTCAAATGGCTAAATGACCTGGCTCTTGAAAAGCACAAAGCTGTCTTTACGAGTATATCTCAGTCACAGCGCACGAGCATGCTGCGAGAAATTACAAAAAGCAAAGCCGGGCGAAATTGGATTTCTAAACTGCTTTCCGACATACTTGAAGCCCTGTTAAGTGATCCTGTGTATGGTGGAAATCCTAATGGTATAGGATGGAAGTGGTTGGAACATCATCCTGGTTTCCCCCGACCGCCCGTAAATAAACGCTATTGGGATTTACTAAAGATATGAATACAGATTTTGATGTATGTATAGTCGGGAGTGGTGCCGGAGCGGGCCCTGTTGCACTGACTTTATCAGAGGCTGGCTATTCTGTAGTGGTTCTTGAAAAGGGATCCTGGTTTACGGAAAAGGATTTTTACAAGGATGAACTTGCCAGTAACAGGCAGGGTGTATACACACCAAATCTGAACGACGAACAGCATGTGATTGAAGAGTCGGACGGTCATGGAGGATGGACCAGTGAACCAACCTCCGTGTCAGGCTGGGATTTCTGGAGGGGTTGCTGCGTCGGTGGTTCTTCTAATTTTATGAGCGGTTTTTTTTACCGGTTGAAACCTGAGGATTTCCGCCTGCTTTCAACCTTCGGCCCTATCGATAAAGCTAATACTGTAGATTGGCCGATCTCATATGACAATCTCGAACCGTATTATACCAAAGTGGAGTCAGTAGTAGGCGTATCGGGCCATGTTGTTCCGCATCCAAATCTTGAGCCTCGTTCCACCAGAGATTTTCCTTACTCCCCTACTTATGAACACCCCTTTTCAGAGTGGTTCGATGCTGCTTGTCAAAAGCTGGGATTGCATCCGTTGCCGACACCGCGTGCGGTTCTAGCACAAGGTGCCATGAAGAGGAGAGGCTGCGAATATTCAGGCTGGTGTGGCAGCTATGGCTGTGCATCAGGAGCAAAAGGGAGTTCCCGGGCAGCATTGTTGAATCCTGCTCTTGAAACAGGCCATTGCGAAATCCGCCCGCATGCCAAGGTCTATAAGCTTACAAGTAATTCTCAGGGCAAGGTGATTGTCGCTGAGTATTATGACAGGGCCGGCAAGCCGCAAAAAGTTGAGATCGGAAGA
>JAANXD010000063.1 GCA_018263435.1 Candidatus Scalindua arabica
ATATTATGCTGGATATGGTTACCGGTGATACATTTTTCCTGTATGTAAAAGGCATACCGAAATTTGCTGATATTCCGATCATTGTTCTGATAATGAGGGTTTTCAGTATATTTATAATGAAATCTATTTTCACCGGAACTTTTACCGTAATAATGCCATTCCGGTAGATTAAAATCCGAAGTAATGGATTGTGGCGTAAGGACTACGGTTTGAAAAAAAGACACAGGATCAGGAACATTAGATATATTAACGTTATATCCCCATTCATTCATCTGATCAAAGAAAGAGCGCAGGTTTTGCGACTGCCAGTTGATCGAAAAACGATTAATGCCCCACTCTGTAAACATATCAAGTGTTTCCCTTGTTTTATCTGGTGCGCTGCAGATAAGGGGTGCCAGAAAATCAACATCAGCCTGAATAATAGCTTTTGTATACTTCCTCGACAACTTCCAGAAACCCAATTCCTGTAATATTTCCACACTGCTGTCAAACCATAAACGTGAGTCATCAATGCCATGAGCATCTATAGATGCCATCACTTTTTCTACTATTATTCCACCTGCTTTCAGGTTAATCTTGATGAATTTGTCTGTTTTTGCAATACGTGAAAGAAGCCTGTCCAGAGTAAGCCAATTTTCATTCTCATCCAGAGGGATTTTTTCAAAGGATTCGTGACGTAGTATCGGTTCTTCATTAATTGGGTGCAGACGCACATCGCATACACCCCAGTTGATGTCAGATGTCAGAAATTGATGCAGATTTTCTTCATCGTTAATACCATGCCATGCGAATTGTATGTGTTTGGGAAAAGACATTTCAGGCATAAGCTCTGCTATCCGGTTTTTCTTCATAAATATTTCTCCTTAATTTTTTTCCTGGTAATTATAGACTAAAAAACTTTATTTATTATTGATAGGTATACCTTTACTACTATCTATAAAACACATGAATTGTTAAGTGAAAATAAGGAAATTGTTAATTATTGATTAATTTTGTGTCCATAGAAAGATCAGGTAATTCTGGCAAAAGAAATAATCTCTATACTGATGTGTACATAATATGATTTGATTGTTAACTGAGTATAAAGAAAATATTAATTTTTGGTTAAGGGATAAGTCTTTAGAGATGAAATGCTTATGAGAGGTTGGTAGGCAGGGTCACAATAAACTTTGTGCCTTTTCCCGGGACATTCTCGACATCTATTTTTCCATTATGCAGGAGGACGATATGTTTTACTATTGATAATCCCAGACCGGTGCCGCCCACGTTTCTGGATCGGGATTTGTCTACTACATAGAACCTTTCAAATATCCGGGATAGGTGTTCTCTGGGAATGCATATTCCCGTATCCTGTATTTCTGCTATTACTTCATTATCGTTTTGGTTTAAGGTTATAGTAACTTCTCCTCTTTCGGTATATTTAATTGCATTGTCTAACAGGTTTATAAACACCTGTTCCAGTTTAAAAGGGTCAGCTTTGATAGGGGGTAGATTCCTGTCTGGATTAAATTTTAGTATCAGACTCTTCTCCTTCATCCTCTGATCAAATATCTTTAGAATATTTTCAATCAAATCCACTAAATTTACATCCTCAAATTCCAGGCTACTTGGTTCTTCTTCAAGCTCTGAGAGCAGCAGTAAATCCTCAACAATATTTATCACCCTGTCTGTATGCCTCTTAATGATATTCAGGTAATGTCTGTTTTCGACATCATTAGTTGTCTCTTCCAGGGTTTCTACGAATCCTTTTATTGCCGTAAGAGGAGTGCGTAACTCATGGGAAACGTTTGAGACAAAATCTTTCTTTGTCTCTTCCAGATTCTTGATCTTTGTTATATCGTGCAGGGTTACTACTACTACTTCTTCTTTGTTGGAGGAAAATGTAGCATTGCATAAATATGTTCTGCTGTTTATTTCTATCTCATCTACAAGGCTGGATTTCTCATCTTTTACTTTTTTCATCAATTCATCAAATTTGATTTTCTTTAAGACTTCCCAGTAAAATTTCCCTTTGACAGAATCATTCTGAACAATCTTTCTAAAACTCTCATTGCTGACTGTAATCTTTCCTTCATTATCTAAGACACAAAGACCCTCTTTGATTGACGATATAATACTGTTAAGCTCTTCTTTCTGATAGGATAGCTGTGTAAACAGGGTTTTTATCTGATCTGTCATGAAATTAAAACTATCTGCCAGTTCTTTTATTTCATCTCTGTTTTTTAAGTAAACTTTTGTATTAAAGTCCCCTTGATCTACCTTTCGGGAAGCAGCGCCCAACTCTTTGAGAGGCCGGGATAAATTGCGGGAAAAAAGAAACGCTCCCAACAGTAATACGGCTACAATAATCACAGCGATTTTGATAATAGTCATTTGCAGGTTTTTAAGCAAGGCGTTTATTTCATTCAGGAATAGGCTTGCCCTCAAAATTCCGGAGATATTACCGTCTTTTTCGATCGGTACAGCAACATACAACATTTCCTCTTTTACGGTAGTGCTATAACGTAACGATGTACCGATGCCGTTTCTTACGGCTTGTATTATTTCAAGTCGATTCTTATGGTTCTCCATTAATGCCGGGTCTCTTTCTGAATCTGCGAAGACTACGCCTTCAGGGTTTATGACAGTAATCCTCGTCTCTATCTGCCTGCCCAATTTTTTTATAAGGGTATCTAATTCTTCAATTCGGTCTTTTTCAAGAAGTGGGGAAATCTTTAACTTTAATGTGGAACAGAGGTTTTTAAGGTTACCTGTCAGTGTGTCAATATAATGATGCCTTATTGCTCTGAAGGAGAGGAAAAATGTTATGGAAAGAATTACGAGGACAATTAAAAGATACCCACCAAAAATTTTTACAAATATCGTTTTTTTCATTCTTCTAACTTATATCCTACGCCTCTAATGTTCTTAATAAATCGACCTGCCTTGCCTAACTTGTCTCTCAAATGTTTAATGTGTACATCTATTGTCCTGTCTAAAACAATCTTCTCATGTCCCCATAGATGATCTAGAATATCATCCCTTGAGAACACCTTACTCTTTTTTGATAAAAGTAATTTTAATATCCTGAATTCAGTAGAGGTTAATTCAACTCTTTTGCCTTCAACAAAGACTTCATATTTTTCAGTATCTACAATTAATATTCCACCGACATCTAATTTCCCGAATTCTTCAACCTTTTGTCTTCTTCTTAAGACGGCCTTTACTCTGGCGACCAGCTCCTTTGGTGAGAATGGTTTAGTAACGTAATCGTCTGCACCAAATTCCAATCCCAGGATTTTATCTGTTTCGTCACCCTTTGCAGTCAGCATGATAATTGGAATAGAGGAAAACTTATCCTCTTTTTTCAGGTGTTTACAAATTTCAAGACCATCTTTATCGGGTAACATCAAATCAAGGATAAGAAGGTCTGGAGTCTGCTTATCGAGCCAACTATAAAAGCTTTCAGCATCAGGGAAGTCCCTGGTCTTGAACATTGCCTTCTTGAGATGAATAGTCACCAGTTCCACAATATCAGGTTCATCATCTACGATTGCTATTAATTTATTCATCTTTTCTACCAAACGTTTTTATGAGCCAATCCTTAATTTCATCCCTTACACGCCTGAAACATATCAACTTTTCATCATCTGTCCCGTTGAAACCTGAGGGATCATCAAAGCTTTTATGGAGATATTCTTTTGCTCCTGGAAAGAACGGACAATCAGCTTTTGCATTATCACAAACTGTAACTACATAGTCAAATGTTATGCCTTGAAATTCATCAGTGTCTTTTGACTGATTCCTGGAAATGTCAATGCCGATCTCTGCCATCGCATTGATAGCGTAGGGGTTTACTGTGGCAGGTTTTGTTCCTGCACTAAGGGCCTCGTATCTATCGCCGTAAAGGGCAATCAATAGGCCTTCGGCCATCTGAGACCTTGCGGAATTATGAGTGCACAGGAATAGGACTCTTTTTTTCACTCTGTTACCAACTTGCCTGGAAATGACTGGTTTGTTTTACAATGGGGCAAAGACAAGTTACATTCTTTAAACATAAAGCATGTTTTTTTACAGATTGAGACAAGCATGAGCATCAGGGGAACCTCAATCAAGACTCCAACTACCGTAGCTAATGCTGCTCCCGAAGAGAGTCCAAACAGCATTACAGAAGTTGCAATTGCAACTTCAAAGTGATTGGATGCACCGATCATTGCAGAAGGTGCGGCGTCCTGATAAGAGAGCCTGAATATTCTTGCCAGTACAAAGTATCCAAGAGCAAAAATGAATATTGTCTGGATAAAAAGCGGGATTGAAATCCATAATATTGTAAGCGGATTCCTTGTTATAATTTCACCCTTAAAAGAGAATAAGAGTATCAATGTTGTTAAAAGCGCAATTATGCTGACTGGCGTGAGCCAATGCAAGAACTTTTCCTGAAACCATTCCAGTCCTTTAGATTTGATTATCCATTTCCTTGTAAAATATCCCGCGACCAGCGGCAGGGCGACATATATCCCTACAGAGAACAGTATAGTCTGCCATGGTATTGGCATGGCATTTATATCAAGCAGGAAGCCTCCAAGTGGGGCGTAGAGCACAAGCATCGTTAAAGAGTTTATGGCAACCATTACGAGTGTAAGGGCGTCATTGCCTTTTGCCAGATAACTCCACATCAATACCATTGCCGTACATGGGGCAATTCCCAGTAGAATAGACCCTGCTATGTAACTTCTCCACAATTCAACCTCCTGACCGTTTTTGAGGATCTCCGTGCCGGGCAAGTAATCTTTGAAAAGATATCCCAGGAAAAACGATGCAATCAGAAACATCGTAAACGGTTTTATGGCCCAATTGATAAACAGGGTCATGGCTACAGGTTTAGGAGTTTTTGCAGCCTTTAATACCTCTGCAAAATCTATTTTGACCATGATTGGATACATCATGAAAAACAGGCAGACGGCAATAGGGATGGATACCTGATACACTGAAAGAGAGTCCAGCTTGAGGGCAACGTTGGGCAATATCCTACCCAACCCGATACCGGCGCCTATGCAGACAATGACCCAGAGCGTTAAATATTTCTCAAAGATGGATAGTTTTCTGTTTTCAGGCATTTTGTTTTAATCTGGGTTGATGATTTATTGAAATTGTGGTAGCCGTTCGCCTAGGCGAACGCTTTAACATCTATTGATAAATTTATGGCAATTCGACGTAAGTTGCGCAACCTGAAGGTTGCAGCTACCCGCCCGAACATACCGTTCGGTACGGGCGGGCGTAAATCGTTTAGCAGGTTTTTTCTGCCTGGATTGCTTCCTGTGATAAAAAAGAACTAATGGCTTTTTGCGCCTCATTCCACTTTTTCAGGTCAATACAGTAACAGACTCTTGGACCGTCAATATCTCCTTTAATAAGTCCAATATCTTTCAACTCCTTTAAGTGTTGGGATACCGTAGATTGTGAAAGGGGGAGTTCGTTGACGACGTCACTGCAGATACACTCTTTATGCTTGATCAGAAAGTTGATAATGGCAATCCGTGCAGGATGGGCCAGTGCCTTGCAGAACTCTGCAACCTTCTGTTCCTTGATACTGAATTCACTGGATTTTGTTGTAGCCATAGTTTATATCCTATATCGTAAATATACGATATATCATAAAAAAGTCAACAGCAATTTAAAAAAAATTTAACATTCCACCTATCTTTCCTCCTCCGAACTTTTTCACTCCGAACTAATAAAGCATGTTCCCTGCGTATTTGTCTTGCAAAACACATCTACTCTTTTATAATATTTAGTCATTAAAGCGGTTATAAATTACTTTTATATTTTAAATTCTTCTTTGTATGCTATAATATTTCCTATGAGCCCTACTGTTTTTAGGGAGGGGAAATATAGATTTCATTTCTTTTCAAAGGAAGAGGACAGAGTACATATTCATGTTGTTTCTCCTGACGGAGAGGCTAAATTCTGGTTGGAACCGACTATCTCTTTAGCAAATTATTTTGGTTTGTCAAAAAAAGAACTTAATTTTTTACAAAAAACAGTGGAGAAGCATAAAAATGAAATCATTAGAAAATGAAAAAAACATTTTAAAACCGGAAATAACTAATATTTCGGAACATGGTTTCTGGGTCCTTTTAGATAAGAAAGAATATTTTCTCCCTTTTGATAAATATTCCTGGTTTAAAGATGCCAAAATTTCATCTCTGATTAATGTTGAATTAATACACGGTCATCATCTCCACTGGCCGAAGCTAGATGTTGACTTATCTATAAAAATTTTAGACAACCCAGAGAAATATCCTTTAAGCTACGTATAAGCTGTAATTGTTTAAATTTGTCATTTGTCATTAGTTATTTGTTATTCGTTAATCCGGGATAAGTTTGGCGGAAACCTGTTTACTGGCCAAATGGTTTCCGGCATAGAGGTGGCATGAACTTGATACAGGCTTTTATATGGAACGTGGGAACCTGAGCTTTGATGCTAAGGGAGCCATCCAAGTGGCAGAACCATAAGGATGTGAGTACCAATGCAGGGTTCAGGGGCGGATCAACCCGTAGTAGTGTTGAAGTTGGTGAAAGCCAAGGGAGCGAAGGGATTGGGTTATCCAGTTTTACAAAAGAGTCAACCAGAAATTGGGAGGAGCTGATTGAGTAAAGCAAAACCATTTAGTATTTCCAAGGAAAGCGTTATGGTCGCTTGGGAAAGTGTTAAAGCTAATAAGGGTTCCAGTGGAATAGATGAAGAATCAATACGAGACTTTGAAGCAAACCTAAAGGGCAATCTCTACAAGATATGGAATAGGATGTCATCAGGAACGTATTTTCCACCTCCGGTAATGGCAGTGGAAATTCCAAAGAATGATGGCCGAATACGCTTATTGGGAATTCCCACTGTATCGGATCGTGTGGCACAGGCAGTTATAAAGCTGCATTTAGAGCCGATAGTAGAACCGAAGTTCCATGATGATTCCTATGGATATCGTCCGGGGAAATCAGCATTGGATGCGGTAGGGGTAGCAAGGAAGCGATGTTGACGTCAGGATTGGGTGATAGATTTGGATATCAAGGGGTTCTTTGACAATCTGGATCATGAACTTATGATGAAGGCAGTCCGATTTCATACCGATGAGAAATGGATACATCTCTATGTTGAAAGGTGGTTGAAAGCGCCGCTTCAACAGAAAGATGGACAACTGATCAAAAGGGATAAAGGTACACCCCAGGGGGGAGTAGCCAGTCCGTTGTTAGCCAATATATTCATGCATCATGCATATGATATGTGAAAGAAATCTGATTCGTTGGGCAACAAGGAAATACAAAAGACTGAGAGGCCATAGAAGAAGAGCAAAATATTGGCTTGGCCGCATTAGAGGAAGAGAGCCAAGGTTGTTTGTTCACTGGAGGTTAGGTCTTGGGTCACTGGTTGGATAATGGGAGCTGTATGAGCGGAGACGTTCACGTACAGTTCTGCGAGCGCCTGTAGGGGAAGTTCCTGCGGGCGACTGTTCATCAAATCCAGACCGTTAGCCTTGATCGAGAAGTCACGATCATGTTGGTAAAGCTCCATCTCGCCCCCGTCCGGGGTCTGGGCTGTGGCTAGTCTTACTGTCGGTTTCATAGTAGCATCCTAAAGTAGAAAGTAAGTGACTAAAGTGAGCTAAAGTTTAAAGTGCCTAAAGTTAAGAAACAAGCAAGAAACCCGTCTTTTGGCTTTAACCTTAGTGATAATTCGTGGAATTAGTGTCCTCTTTACTTTATTATCTTATCAGCATATTTCTTTGTCTGATCAATCAGATCATAGTTTTCCATATCAACCATTTTGATCTTCTCCAGGGCCTCCGCCTCCGTCTTTCCTCCACGCATATGCCTCTCCAGCAGCCTTTTCTCACAAGCCCCTTTTTCTGCTTCGATATATATCTTTAAATCAATAATATCCTTGATCTCACACCATCCTTCCATATCAGCAAACAGATAATTTCCTTCAGTAATTATTATCTTATGGTGCGGTTCAATAGGCAAGGCATTATTAATAACATCATGATCCTCGCGGGAATATATTGGGGCCTTCAGGTTTTCGCCCAGTTTAATTCTATTGAGCATCGAACGATAACCTTCCAGATCAAATGTTTCTGGAGTGCCCTTTACAGAGAGAAGACCATGTCTTTCAAGTTCAATATTTTTCCTGTGAAAGCCATCCATAGGAAATATCTGTACTAGATCAACCTTCGCCTTAGAATTAATTAACTCTTTCAGTTTAACTGCAAAAGTGGACTTTCCAGATCCGGGACCACCTCCGATACCAACAACAAGTCTATTAGAAGTATTTACGTTGACTTTTGAAAGAATAGTTTCGGCGATATGATCCAAATTATTAGACATTAGTTATTGGTCATTGGTCATTTGTTATTAGTCATTCGTCATATTTCTTTGTTTTTCTCTGCGTCCTTCGCTTCTTTGCGAGAAACTCGCCGTTCGTCTTTTGTTGTAAAGTTCGACCTGACTAATGCCAGAAAGAAGGCTGATGAGATACCTGCTGAACCAAATATCATACACATCACCATGATCTGGTATCTAGCGGCTATGAACGGAGATACTCCGGACAGAATTTGACCTGTCATCATTCCGGGCAGGGAAACCAGTCCTACTGCCAGCAGGGAGTTTATAATGGGGATAAGGGAAGTGCGAAGTGCGATAATACGTGCTTGTTCATATGGGACGTCCCTGTCAATCTCTGCTTCCAACCTTTCGACTGCAAGGCTGACACTATTCATTGCATTAGCGAAGATCATCCCTGCAAGAGGGATGACATAACTTGGTAGATACCACGGGTGTAGATTTAAGACACCCTGTGTTATCAGTAATAAGATTAAGCCTCCGGCCAGTGAGATAGAACAAAATGATTTCAGGTATAATTCCCTTCTGGGGATTTTCTTTGTATGTTGTAAAGCAATCCAGCTTGATACGAAAAGCACAACAGCCAGAACAGCAATAACGATCAGGGAACTGTCAGATTTAAAAATAAATACCAGAAAATATCCTATCAACAGGAGCTGGATAAGCATCCGGGCAAGGGCGTAAATTGACCTTTTGTAACCAATGCCCCATCTCCAGACAATTACAACAACCGCTATGGCCGGGATGAAGGCCAATATTAAATTTGTAAAAGGTATTGTCTGGATTGAATTATTCATAACTGATAGAAAACGCAGGCTAAAGCAGAAAGTAAGTGACTAAAGTGAACTAAAGTAGAAAGTGCCTAAAGTTGTAGTAAAAAACACGAAATCAGAATATCCCTGCCCGACCGATTGGCAGGCGGGAAAGCACAAAACAAACATAAAATACAAATTCACAAATTTTCAAAATGGTGTTTATGGGGAAGAATACTTTTGTTTTGGACTTATGATTTTGGTTATTTGAAATTGTTTCGAATTTCGTACTTTGGGTTTCGATATTTATAATGACATATTAGCGCCTCCTTGTCCTCGGCGCTTTCCAGTACGGGGAGCGGTGAACATTCTTTTGCCTTATTTCTTGATATACATACCCTCACTGTTTGGACATAATTTGAAACCAAATCTTTCATAAAAAGCAGGCACATCTGCAATCATTGAAATATAAGAACCTTCAGGAGCATTCTTATCAAGATATGTCATGATTGCTTCCATTACAGAGCGTCCAAGCCCCTTTCCCTGATATTCCGGTTCAATCGCAACATCCACTACTTCATAATTGCAGCCTCCATCACCTATAACACGTCCCATACCTACTACTTTCTCACCATCGTATACGGTTACTGCAAAAAGACTATTGGGAAGCCCCAGCTCAGCAGCTTTACGAGAGCGGGGACTCAGACCGGTGTTCTTCCGCAACCTGATATAGGAATCAATATCCGAAATATGGTGTTTAATCTCAAGCATAATTCAATCTTCTTCATCTAAATGGTACCACTCAGGATTTTCAAGCCAATCAGCGGGTTGTGAAACAAATCTGACCAGATTTTCCAGCAGAACACAATGATTTCTTTCTTCCTTTGCCAGCCTTAAAAATATTTCCTTTCTATGCGGATATTTCTCTTCATCAGCTCTTTCCAGATAAAACTTTTCACTGTCTGTCTCAACTTCCAATGCCTTCTTATAAAATTCTGCCTGTGAGACATCAATATCGAGGTCTTTCTCTTCTTTCATTTTCATGAAAACATTCTTCACTTTTGTTAATACCTCGGTATCCGCCGAGAATTCTGTTTTATCTTCCTTTTGCATATCCAGGATTACATTATAATGTTTGGCTTCAGAGTCTGCCATCATAGTCAGTATATTCTTAAGCCCCTTATTATTTGTTTTCTCGGCCAGATCAAGATAAAAATGCCTGCCATCAACTTCCATCTGCAATGCGAATTTATATATATCCATTTTAGAGCTCCTTCATTAAAGTTTTTTTAAAAGGACGAATCCACCAATATTAATTAATTTACCACGCCTGCCTGCCGGTAGGCAGGGATTTACATGTTCTCAATAATCTTTTCACCGAATCCTGAGGTAGACACCGTAGTGGCTCCTTCCATAAGCCTTTCAAGGTCATAGGTAACAGTTTTCTGCTCTATGGCCCCGGCTACTCCTTTTGTGATAAGGGCATCAGCTTCCTTGAATCCTATTGTGTCCAGCATCATTGCCGCCGTCAGTATCAGGGAACCGGGGTTAACCATGTTCCGGCCTGCATATTTTGGAGCAGTGCCATGTGAGGCCTCGAAGACAAATGTGTCTTTGGCCATATTTGAAGAAGGTGCAAGCCCCAAACCTCCTACTTGGGCCACAATAGCATCTGAAAAATAGTCTCCGTTCAGATTCGGCATTGCAAGTATGTCGTACTCTTCCGGCCTGGTAAGGACCAATTGCAGCATGGCATCCGCTATCCTGTCTTTCACAACAATCTTACCATCCGGTTGTTTTCCGGAATATTTCTCGTGTAGCTCGTCTTCGGTAATTGTATAGTCACCATACTCTTCTCTGGCAACTTCGTATCCCCAGTTCCTGAAAGCGCCCTCAGTAAACTTCATTATATTGCCTTTATGGACGAATGTTACACTCTTCCTGTTATGTGATACTGCATAATCCAGGGCCATCCTTACCAACCTTTTGGTCCCTTCGATTGAGATGTTCTTGATTCCGATCCCGGAGTCATCGCTTATACTTGTACCCATTGTTGTATTGAGAAAATCTATTACCTGTTTTGCCTCTTTGCTTCCCTGCTGCCACTCAATTCCGGAATATACATCTTCGGTATTTTCCCGAAATATCACCATATCCACTTTTTCAGGATGCCTGACAGGACTCGGAGCTCCCTGGAAATAGCGGATGGGTCTTACACAGGCATAAAGGTCCAGAACAATCCTCAGTGTTACGTTAAGTGACCTGAAGCCTTTACCTACAGGTGTCGTCAGAGGCCCCTTCAGAGCAACATGATAATGTTTGATTGCTTCAACCGTGTCTTCAGGGATAAGCTCACCAAACTTTTCGTCAGCCAGTTCACCGGCATAGACTTCATACCATGCAATCTTTTTCTTTCCTGAAGATGCCTTTTCCACTGCGGCGTCAACAACCATCCTGGTCGCATTCGTTATGTCAGGGCCAATCCCGTCTCCTATGATAAACGGTATGACCGGGTTATCAGGCACTACAAGCTTTCCATCTTTAACCGTTATGGCTTCACCTTCAGTCGGCGGTGAAAACTTCTTAAACTTTATCATCATTTACCCTTTCTATTTGTACTAAATTAGTATTGTAAGTGGATCCTCCGCCCATATCTGCCAGTCTGTCCGGCGTTGTCTGGTTGCTGTTGCAGCCGCCGGGGCTAAGGGCGTTCCACCAGATACCCTTGTGAATCGCTACACCCTTTTTAACATCTTTTCCGACATATGCCCAGACTTTAAATTCGCCTCGTTCGTTAAACACCCTGACCAGGTCGCCTGTTTTTATACTGCGTTCTCTAGCATCGCTTACGTTCAATTCCAGGGTTGGCCTCTCATCGTCATCCCTTGAATTATGGATATTTGCGAAATTAGAATTCAGAAATGATTTTGCCGAGGGGGTAAGCAGATAGATTGGATGTTGTTTATACAATTCCGGTGAAGTTAAAGGCCCTTCCGCGACAGGTATATGAGCTGGCAGGGGGTCATAACCATCCAGTTTCATTTTTTCGGAATAAAATTCTACCTTTCCGGAAGGTGTATGGAATTTAAGGCCATTATACGGCATATGAAATTCATCAGGGATATTCAAGCGAATCGCTCCCTCTCTTCTCAAACGTTCCAGTGTTATACCTATTAAATACCGGCTGTCAATCTTAAGCGCTTTGTTGATTATATCAATGGCCGTATCATCAAAACATTTATCCCGGAAACCCATTGCTTCGGCCAACGCGTTAAATGTATCAATATTAGGCCTGCTTTCTTCCAGCGGCTCAATTACGGGTTCATTCAGCTGAAGTGACAAGTGGAAGTATGAGTGGTGAAGGTCTGTATGCTCAAATTCAGTTGTGGCAGGTAGCACAATATCTGCATAACGTGCGGTATCTGTAAGCATCTGATCATGCACCACAGTAAATAAATCCTCTCTTTGTAGGCCTCCAATTACCTTTCGCTGGTTAAAGAGTACGGCAGCAGGATTAGAGTTGTAAACATACAGGCCATAAACGCCGGGTTCTGAATTTAAGAGTGTCTGTCCCAATTGGTTCATATTTATTATTCGTGTGGAGTTTGTGCAGAGGTCATTTCCATCGAGTACATCCCAGCTAATCGGAAAGGCTTCACTGGTAGGGTAGAACATTCCTCCTCCGGGATATTTCCATGCTCCTGTCAGTCCCGGAAGAGATGAGATTGTGCGTATCGTCATACCCCCGTTTGTATGATGCTGCATGCCGGAACCTGCATAAATAAACGATGGTTTACTATCAGCATAGATAATGGCAAACTGTCTGATAGTTTCTTTGTCGACGCCGGTTATATCTTCTACTCTATCCAGCGGGTACTCCTGAACACGCTCGGATAATACGGCAAAACCCTCTGTATGATTATTGACAAACTCATCATCATACAGCGATTCATTAATAATTACGTTCATAACACCAAGTGCCAGTGCCGTGTCGCTTCCAGGGGCAGGTTGAATGAAGAGGTCTGCCATCTCAGCAGATTTAACCCTGTCAGGGTTTATGACTACGTAATAAGCGCCGTTTTTCTTAGCTTCCTTTATGAGCGGAATCTGATGGATGTTAGTATAATACGGATTTGTTCCCCATGAGATTACCATTTTTGATTGCGGTATGGCTAAAGGATCAGCGCCAAAGGATGCCCCTAATGTGTACTTATAACCAATCCTTCCGCCTTTGGAACAGATGGTTCTGTCTAGCCTGGAAGCTCCCAGGCGGTTGAAGAAACGCTTGCCCGCCACGCTCCCATTAACCAGACCCAATGTTCCTGAACCGCTGAAAGGCAGAATGGACTCGGTGCAGTGTTTGTTTATGATGTCCTTAAACTGCGATGATATTGTCTCTATCGCCTCATTCCAGGATATTCTCTCAAATTTACCTGCCCCTTTCCCGCCAACCCTTTTTAGAGGGTATAGAACTCTGTCCGGGCTGTAAACCCTTTCTGGATAGTTCATCACTTTTTGACACAGAAAACCTCTGGTGAGAATATGATTAGGGTCTCCTTTGACCTTAACCAGTTTACCGTCTTTTACGCACGAAATTATTCCGCATGTATCAGGGCAATCGTGTGGGCAGACACTTCGTAGTTCGTTTTTCATCATTATTTGACTGAAATATGATAACTTTTTTAGTACTGTGAATGAGTACTAATCATAACAATTCGTTGCCAACAAGTAAATAGAGCATGATTATTATTTTGTTGAAAAAAAATCATTTTTTATGATAATCTGATAGTGGAAATTCAATATGAAAAACTTATTCTTACTACTCTCCTTGCTGCAAAACGAGCAGGAGAAGCAATCCTTGATGTATACGGTTCGGACTTTGCGGTTGAGCAGAAAGATGATAAATCCCCTCTGACATTAGCGGATAAGAAATCACACGAAATCATCATGGCTGTTTTAGAACAGACTAAAACGGTTGATGATCGCACTGTACCTGTTTTAAGCGAAGAGGGTAGAGGCATCACATTTGATGAACGGAAGGAGTGGGACTATTTCTGGCTTGTTGACCCTCTTGATGGAACAAAGGAGTTTGTCAAGCGAAACGGAGAGTTTACCGTAAATATTGCACTCATCAGGAAGCACTCGCCGGTTCTCGGCATTGTCTATATACCGGTCAAAGATGTCTTCTACTTTGCTGCAGAAAATTTTGGTACATATAAACTAGAAAACAGTGAAAGCCTGTTCGATAACTTATCAATTAATGAATTGTTGGATAAATCACAGAGGCTGCTTCTGGCCAATAACAACAAGAGTTCGTTTACAGTTATTGGCAGCCGTTCTCATACATCCGAAGAATTCACAGAATTTGTAAAACTATTAAATAAGAAGTATGGTGAAGTCGAATTTATAACATCTGGCAGTTCGTTGAAGCTCTGTCTCGTAGCTGAAGGAATAGCTGATGTTTATCCGAGATTTGGCCCTACAATGGAGTGGGACACCGCAGCCGGACAGGCAATTGTCGAGCATGCCGAAGGCAAGGTAATGGATATACATACCAGAGAGCCACTGAGATATAACAAAGAGAATCTATTAAATCCATTCTTCATAGTCAGCCGGGAAGGTGTTTGTTTAGATTAAAACTGATTGATTGTTCCTATGAATAAACAACAGAACAAAACTGTAGTCAAAATTATACTATCTATTATCCTGGCGGCATTTTTATTGGTAACCGGCTGTGCCAGTACCAACACCGGTCCACCGCTTTCTAAAGATGAATTAAAGAAACTTGAGGAAGAGATTGAATTACTGGCTACAGAAATATATATCAATGATTCAGTCATGGTATGGAAGTGTGGATTAGATGTCCTGAGTATTATGCCGGAGGGGGTATTTAAGAACCGTGCAGTGATAGGTGCATTGTCCGTCGATAATACAGAGGAAATTGCCCGGTATTATAAGCTTCCGACAGAGGAGGGTTGTGTTGTAATCGGAGTAATGGACGATTATACAGCCGGTCTGGTAGGCATCCGGCAGGGCGATATCATAAAAGAGGTGGACGGGAAGAAGATAAAGGACAGCGGCGATGTTGATTTTGAGGCCGGCAGTTCATCAACGGTTATTGTAGAGAGGGCAGGTGAAAGACTCTCCTTTAATGTAAGTCCGAAAGAGATGCCATACGTGCGAATTCGCCTTAAACAGACCAGTAAGATTAATGCATATGCAAAATTTACGGGCATTGAATTTACGTCCGGGATGGTACACTTTGTAGAGGATGAAGATGAGCTTGCCATTATAATGGGGCATGAGTTGGCCCATCTTACCTCAAAGCATTTACCCAAGAATATCAGTGTGGCTGCACTGTGCGGGACATTGGGCGGTCTTACGGGCCCTTTTGCGCCGTGGACAACTCAAGCCCTGTACGCACCATACAGCAGGAAAAATGAGAGAGAAGCGGACTATATTGGACTCATCTATGCACATAATGCGGGTTATGATATTGAAAAGGGGGCAGCGCTCTGGAAGCGCTTTGCGCTGGAAATTCCCAAGAGCCGGTCAAAGAGTTTTCTCCGCAGTCATCCGGCAAGTCCCGAAAGGATATTGCGGGTTAGAAAAGTGGTAGAGTTAATAAAATCAGGAAAAAATCCGATGGAGGATTTGATTCACAATTAGTTCCTATTTTGGCGACCAGACTTCAATCCGATGCCCCTCAGGATCAGAGAAATAAAAAACATGAGCGCCCCAGGGATGTTCCTGAACCGGTTCGATGTCCAGGCCATTTTTTCGCAGGTATTGCCAGGTTTCTTCGGCGCTTTCAACCTGCAGCGCCAATGTCACACCTGCACCCTCACAACTCTTAATGGACGCTCGGCTTTCATCAGCAATACTTATATGGGCCGTTTCCGTTAACTTAAATTCTATAAACCATCCTGCGTTATGGGTGATTGGCAGCCCTAAACAAAGTTTGTAGAAATCAACTGTTTCCTGCCACTTCCTGCAATAGAGGATTGTATTTGCGTTTTCTGGAGAGAAAGTATCTGTCATTTCAAGATTTCCTGGCTAAGCTATGTTCTGACAGGATTAACAAGATTAACCTGTTGTCCTGACGAAAATATAATAATCCTCTTAATCTGTACTTATTGACACTAAGCAAAACGCGGATGTTTTTCAACCCTTTTTCTTGCAAATCTATTTTACACTGTAGAGTGTTTTGATTATGGGGTGAATGATAAGGTTTTCGTCATTAATCCTTCTCGTTAATTCTTGACAAAACAGTTTGTTTTTGTAGTGTACACATCGTTACGACATGCCTTAATATCAACTTCCAGATGCTGTAACAGACATAAACGGTATATAGCCAACCAAGCGATTTCTGTCTTTAATTGGGATTGCCATAATCTATTTTCGATAAGAAAGGTTTTAAGGGATTTATAAATGAGGCAGTTTATTAGACATCCTGCCAGCTTACCAATTGAATATACCTTTGACAACAATATTATGCATGGTAAGGAATTTGTGAAGAATATTGGTGAGGGAGGGCTCTGTTTTGGTGTAAGTGACTATATAGAACCTGGTTCTGTAATTTTTATACGAATTCCGGTATGTACACCGGCGTTTGAAGCTAAAGGGATTGTAGTGTGGTGTTGTAAAAACAATGGAAAGTATGAATTGGGTGTTAAATTTGCGGATGAAGCAACTGAGTTCAGGGTTCGCATGATTGAACAGGTATGTCATATAAAACAGTACAAGAAGGAAATATTGGAGAAAAAAGGACGAAAGCTTTCGGATGAAGAAGCGGCTGTGGAATGGGTTGAGAAATATGCAAAGGACTTTCCAGAATAATCAATGTTTTTGAATCTGGCTCATTCCTTCTTTTTCATACGGTGTGAATGTTACTTTTATATGCTCGTCATTCATTGCTTCAACAGCTCTCTCAATCCTGGATAATGGATCAATTATTTTATATCTGGAGAACGAACTCCTTTTTTGTTTGGGGCTCATCTTGATTCTCTCTAATGGGTCTCTTGTTTCCCTGGGATTCATTTCCAGGATTTCTCCTTTGACATTTGCCTCAATATTTGCTGATGAACTTGTTCCTGTTATCCTTAAAATCTGCTTAAGGGAATTGTCAGCGTGCAGGTATGCCATCCCCTCATCAGTCAGGCAGTACTCCGTAATTCCATAATGTGAACATACTTTAAATGTGATATTCCCATCAGAGTTTCTCTCGAAGAATTCCGATGAGTTTCCTATCATATTCAACAGGTCAGATCTTGAGGGATAAGCGCTTTTGATTAATAATCTTATTCTTTCTTTCTCAATCTCATTGTCATTCATGGGAGAGCCATTCTTCTCCCGTTCCTTGATTTTATCTTCTAATGAAAGGCAATAAGACGTATGGAAATGGTATAAGATCATATTGTTGTTTTCATTCATCAACCAGTCCAGGAACTGAATATCGAGCTTTGCCTTAGTTATATAATTATCCTCTATCTTTTTCTCTGATTCTTCGTTGAAACCTATTTCGATCCATTTCTCCTGGTGGGGTAAGTATGCCCAGGATTCCTCTATTTGTGAACTTTCTATGAGCTTCCTCATTTCTAAGATTCCTTCTTCTTCATTCTCGTATATTACGGTTTTGTATTGGTTATTGTTGTTAACAACGAGTTCACTGATAACATTGTGTCCTTCTTCCATGTTTGTATCTTCAACGGCTAAAGAAACATGATTAAGCCATAGTGTAAGAGTATATAAACAAACCAATAGTAGCACTGTTCGAAATGTATGACCAGGAATCAGCCCAATAGTCATTTTTAATTATTTGTTGAAATAGTGAAGGTTTAAGACGGTACCTTGTATTTGCCTGAGCCTGTTTTGTATAAATCATTGCCTTTTGTATCGTTAACGACGATTGTCGGAAAGTTTTCTACCTCCAGCTCGCGAATGGCTTCCGGCCCGAGGTCTTCAAAGGCTATAATCCTGACTTTCTTTATCCTCTTTGCTATCAAGGCTGCTGCACCACCGACTGCAGCAAGGTAGACAGCCTTGTATTCCTTCATTGCTTCTATTACTTCTTCAGACCTTCCTCCCTTACCGATTGTGCCCTTAAGCCCCATCTTAATAAAAGTTGGAGTATATGTGTCCATCCTGTAGCTTGTTGTCGGGCCTGCAGAGCCAATCTCCTGTCCCGGTCTGGCAGGTGTAGGGCCAACGTAATAAATCAGTTGTCCTTTCAAGTCAAAAGGCAGGTCATTGCCAGACTCAATCATTTCCACAAGCCTTTTGTGGGCGGCGTCTCTCGCAGTGTATAATATCCCGCTGATCCTTACCTTGTCGCCAGCCTCGAGCCTTTCAACATCAGAATCATTTAGTGGTGTTTTCAGATTAATGTATTCTGTCATGAATAGATATTCGTTAGATCATAATAGTTTTGGGCCTGTGTGAATGACACTCTATATTCACTGCAACCGGAAGACTGGCGATATGGCAGGGATAAGTTTCCACGTGTACTGCTAATGCCGTTACCTTTCCTCCAAATCCCTGCGGGCCTATCCCAAGCTTGTTGATTCCTTCAAGTAAATCAGCTTCCAGATTAGCTGTATTGCTGTCGTTATTATGACTGCCGACAGGTCTCAGGATTGCCTTCTTGGACAATAATGTTGCGTATTCAAAAGTTCCACCGAGTCCAACACCAACAATTATGGGCGGACACGGATTTGCTCCGGCATTCTTTACAGTGTTTACTACAAAATCTATCACACCATCACGTCCCTGTGCAGGTGTAAGCATTGCAGTGCGGCTCATGTTTTCACACCCACCGCCCTTTGCTATGAACGTAATCTTTAACTTGTCACCGGGAACAATATCTGTGTGAATAGCTGCCGGTGTATTGTCACCGGTATTTACCCTGTCCAATGGATTCTTTACTATTGACTTACGTAAGTAACCATTTTTGTAACCACGTCTGACACCTTCGTTGATGGCTTCCTGTAAGCTTTGTCCTTCAATTATGACTTCCTGGCCAATTTCAATGAAAACAACTGCAAAACCTGTGTCCTGGCAAACGGGGACTTGTTCGTTCTTACCAATCTCTGCATTTTGCAGTATCTGTACTATTACTTCCTTGCCCAAAGGTGATTCCTCATTATTCAGGGCATTTTGCAATGAGACTACGAGGTCATCTCCCAGGTTATAGTTGGCATCAATACAAATCTTCTCAACAGTGTCTGTTATTTCTTCCGTATTAATTTGGCGCATGAAGGTTTTGCTGGAGATTACGAAATAATTTAAGATTCCATCTTATTTTCTTTGCTCATACATTGATACTTCTGCACGATTTATCAGCCCTTCGATGGTGCATAATTCCTCTGTATCGTAATATGCTGTTCCTATACACAGAGACAATTTATATTGGCGGTTTTCCTGTTTGTTACGTTTTTCTAATTCATCCTGCAAACGGGTAATTATGATTTCATTGTTAGCATCGAATGATTCTATTGCAATAGCCGTAAACTCATCTCTATCATGGCGAGCTATAATGTCAGATTCACGAAAGGCTTCTTTGAGGATATTAGCAGTTTCGATTTTAGCCATGTCTTCATATTGACGGCCAAATTTCTCACTGATTTCATTCAGACCTTCAAGGTGGATAAAAAAGAGTATCATTCCACGCTTTGTTCGTACCGATATACTTAACTGCTGTTGAGCGAAAAGCATGAAACCTCTCCTATTGTACAAACTTGTAAGATCATCAACAAGTGAGAGGGAGTGTAATTCTGCTCTTCCCTTATGCCGCATGATGGCATATCGTAAAATGCGTGACAGCGCATGACTCTTCACTTTTCCCTTGACAAGATACTCTTCAGCGCCTTTTTGCAATGCCTTAATGGCCATTGTTTCATCATCAGTGCCAGAGATTACCACGATCGGTATATCCGGCGCCTGCTCGCAAGCCCTGGTGATTGTGTCTACGCCCTGTTCGTCAGGCAAGGACAGGTCCAGCAGGACAATATCATAATTCTCATTATCAATCTCCAGCAATGCTTCATTGAGTTGTTGTACATGTGTCAGTTTATAATGGACGTTCTTAATCTCTTCGAATAATTCTCTGATAAGGATTGCGTGGTCCATATCGTCCTCGACATAAAGAACTTTAATAATCTTGTCGTCCATTATATTTCCTCGTTATCCTCTAATGACCCTTTGACTCTAATATTTACTTTATGAATGCCAGGGTGAATTTAAAGTGGGGTTAAAGAGCCAGGAATAAAAGTTAAAGCTTGTTTGCTTGCCCGACTGGCAGGCGGGCGGCTATGCCGAGCAACATTATTCAGTTTGTTCAGGCCGTTGTGGTTTTACTTCATCTGTTTCTACGCCTTCTGTTTCTTCATTTTCTTCACTCACAACAGGTGCAATAGACACTAATTTATCACCTTCCTTCAGTGAAATGAGCCTTACTCCCTGAGTATTGCGGCCAATGGATCTTATGGCTTTAATAGCAGAACGAATTATCATACCATTTGTAGTCATCATCATGAATTCGTCTTCATCACTTACATTTATCAAGGCGACAACCTTACCATTTCTATCTGTTGTCTTTATATTAATGACTCCCTGGCCGCTCCTTCGCTGAACAGAATATTCACTATAATCTGTTCTTTTTCCAAATCCATTCTCGCAGACGGTTAAAAGTGTTGCATTTTTATCGACTATAACAATTCCTTTAACGGTGTCATCACCTTGTAATGTTATGCCTTTGACACCGCGTGTAGCACGTCCCATACACCGGACGTCATCCTCTGAAAACCGGATGGCCTTTCCATTCTCTGACCCAAGTACAATTTCCTGTCCTCCTTGTGCCAGTTTCACTCCTATAAGTTTATCTCCACTGTCGAGGAGGATTGCGATTATGCCGCCTTTCTTAGGGCGGCCAAAGGCGCTGAGGATGGTCTTCTTTATTATCCCGTTCTTAGTTGCCATTACTAAATTCCTATCGTCAAATTTACGAACAGGGATCATGGATGTAACATTTTCGCCTTCCTGCAGATTCAGCAGGTTGACTATTGCCCGTCCCTTGGCCACACGGCCAAAGTGGGGGACATCGTATACCTTCAACCAGTACACTTTGCCCAGGTCTGTAAAGAACAGTATGTAGTCGTGTGTCGATGCGATAAAGAGGTTTTCAACGAAATCACCTTCCTTCATTCCGGCGCCGGTAACACCCTTTCCGCCTCTGTTTTGTTTCCGATAAGTACTTAAAGGTAATCTTTTTGTGTATCCCTCATGTGTGATTATAACGGTTACATCTTCCTCGGAGATGAGATCTTCCATGTCGAAGTCGTCAACGTCGCCTACAATTTCTGTCTTTCTTTCATCTCCATATTTCTCTTTTGTCTCATGAAGGTCTTCGCGAATAATGTCCAGGACAAGATTTTCATCTGCCAGGATCGCCTTAAATTCCTTAATATTGTCACAGACCTTTTTGTATTCTTCCTCGATCTTGGATTGTTCCAGGTTTGTTAACCTCTGCAGTCTCATCTCAAGGATCGCATTGGCCTGTACATCGGATAAAGAGAATTTAGATACCAGTGAATTCCTTGCATCATCGACAGTTTTAGATGCTTTTATCAGTTTTATAACTTCGTCGATGTTTGCAAGGGCAATCCTTAGTCCCTCCAGGATATGTGCTCTCCCTTCGGCACGTTCTAACAGGAACTGTGTTCGGCGCCGAATTACTTCTTTTCGATGGTCGATATAAGCTGTAATTAACTGTTTCAGGTTTAATGTTTGAGGCCGGTTGTTTACAAGCGCTATCATGATTATGCTGAAAGAGTCCTGCAGTTTCGTATGTTTATATAGTAGATTTAAGACAACATTTTCGTCGTCACCCTTCTTCACAACAATTACAATCCTGCTTCCCTCTCTGTCGCTTTCATTCCTGACATCTGTTATGCCCTTTAAAACCTCACTTTTTACTAATTCTGCTATTCTTTCTATTATTCTGTCTCTATTAAGCTGATAGGGTATTTCAGTTACAACTATACTTTTTTTACCGCTCTTTGCTGTTTCTATATGTGCCTTCGCTCTCACAGATATTGTGCCCCTGCCGGTCTTGTAGCCGTCGTGTATACCTCTAACACCGCATATTAAAGCACCTGTCGGAAAATCAGGCCCTTTTATTATTGTCATAAGTTCATCTATGGTGACATCAGGATTATCGATAACCTTTATTATGCCGTCACATACTTCGTTTACATTATGCGGTGGTATACTTGTGGCCATTCCTACAGCGATGCCGGAACCACCATTGCACAGAATATTTGGAAACTTTGAGGGAAGTACAACCGGCTCTAGCCGGGTCTCATCATAATTTGGAATGAAATCAACCGTGTTCTGCTTAATATCATCCATCATCTCAGTGGATGCATGGGTCATCCTCGCCTCTGTATATCTCATTGCGGCAGGGGGGTCACCATCAACTGATCCAAAGTTACCCTGGCCTTTTACAAGGGTGTACCTGAAACTGAAGTCCTGTGCCATACGCACAAGTGTTGGATATACAACCTGTTCACCATGTGGATGATAATTTCCAGTTGTATCGCCACATATCTTTGCGCACTTCCTGTACTTTGATGCAGGGCCCAGGCTGAGATCATTCATTGCAACAAGTATCCTTCTCTGTGAAGGCTTTAAACCATCACGAACATCAGGTAATGCCCTGCTCATGATCACACTCATCGCAAAAGTCAGGTACGACTCTTTCATCTCCTCTTCGATGAGGATATCCTTAATATTCTCTTTTTCGTCAATCATTGATGTTTTTTCCTCTTCGGTTTTCTCTAACTATCCGACATTAAAATAACCGAGGCGTCCCGCCTCGGTGTTGCCTGCTGTCAGGCAAGATGTCACGCCATAGGCGGATCTGCCTCAGGCATGACCTGACCTATATTATATTTATGAGCCTTTTTGTTTACAGGTCAGGTAGGTCGCTTCACGATAAAAACCATCCTTCGACTCCGCTCAGGATGACGTCACACTGAGCGGAGTCGAAGTGTTATCAACATTGAAATTCCTATGCAGAAATTTAATT
>JAANXD010000064.1 GCA_018263435.1 Candidatus Scalindua arabica
CAACCAGTACCTCAACAGATTTCCCAACCATTTCTCTATTTTCTTTAGTGCTTATCTCTTTCTGCAAGTCCAGCAGTATATGATTTCTTTTCTTCTTTGTTTCTTCCTGCACATCATCAGGAAATTCAGTTGCTGCAGTTCCGGTTCGTGGAGAGTATTTGAATATAAAACTATTCTGGCAGCGTACGTCGTTTAACAACTTCACCGTATCTTCAAAATCTGCTTCTGTCTCACCGGGAAAACCCACAATAAAATCACTGGCAATTTTAATACCAGGTACTAAGGACTTAGCCATCTCAACAAGCTCTCTATAGTGTGCAGACGTATATTGCCGTCTCATTCTTTTCAATATTTTATCTGAACCGGACTGTGCCGGCATATGCAGATACTCACAAACCCCGGGCAATTCTCCAACAGCCTCTACGATCTCCCTGGTCATATCCCTCGGATGAGAGGTAACAAAACGGATTCTTTCTATACCCTGAATTGGATCCAGTTTTCTAAGCAGGGTGGCTAAAGTAACGTTCCCATTCAAACCCTTTCCGTAAGAGTTTACATTCTGCCCCAAAAGGGTAATCTCTTTACAACCATCATCCGCAAGGCTCTTAACCTCGTCTACTATGTCGGCAACAGGCCTGCTGAATTCACGGCCCCTGACATAAGGCACAATACAATAAGAACAGTAATTATCACACCCCCTCATGACGGACACAAAGGCATTGTATCGATTCTGCCTCTGAGTAACCAGCCGATCAAAACTTACTTCACCATCTTCATCAATAGCCATGATGCGTTTATTGGTTCCATTAATTTTTTCGAGTAACTCAGGAAGTTTAGAAAACATCCTTGTGCCGCAGATAAGATTAACGTGTGGCATTCGCTTGAATATTCTGTCTCCCTCATTTTGTGCCATGCAGCCCAGGACGCCAAGAATCAATTCCGGGTTTTTGTCCTTCTGATCTCTTAAACTGCCAAGTTGAGAATAAACCTTGTGTTCAGCTTTGTCGCGCACACTGCAAGTATTCAGAAGGATAACATCTGCATCTTTTTCATCTTCAGCAAATGTGTAACCTCTCTTCGTGAGTAAGCCAATTGATAACTCTGAATCCAGCTTATTCATCTGGCAGCCATAGGTCTTTATAAAAACCTTCGTGATTTTGTCATTTATCATCTTCTCTTTCACCTGTTTTTCTTAATTACCCTGCTGCATTAAGTTATCTCTTCTTGTGTTATAGTAAAGATTTATTGCCCTCGATCCATGTCACACGACAACTCATACCCGATTTCCTTCAAATTCTTATGAATCCGACTTCATGTCCGGTTCCTGAAGTATTTCATACTTTTTCTCGATAACGCATCGAAATTCTTTTGATATTGCATGCCAATCCAAAACTTCCACTCGAAAAGGAAGATCAGACTCCTGGAAATCCTCTTTTAATGAATATAAGATATCATCCGAAAGCTTCTCTTTTCCGACAAGGGCAAGGTCAATATCAGAATATTTCTTTACCGTATCAGTAATACGCGAACCAAAAATGCGCACTTCACAGCACGGCACATGTCGGTGAAGAATATCGTGAATAATTTCCAAATGTTCCGGGAGAATATTAATCATTCCTGTTCTCTAATATTTTCAGCAATTTTTTAGCATCGCTGACAAACAGCAAGGCAGTTTCATAGACACTTTCTGCTACCACTTCATCATAAATATGCGACGTCTTATTTCTAGCCTTATGATATTCAAACCAGGCTTCAACATCCTGTATCAATTGGCGCTCAGCCGCCATACGAAACAGCTCCTTCATAGTAGACCTATCTACAATTTGACCGATTGCGTTTACTTCGAGCCAGCGTTGTATAAATTTCCAGCAAAGCTCATAAGTAAACTCGAAGTTCTGGATAACTCCTGCGCGAATAACTTCCTCTTGATCCGTCTCGACGTCACCTTCAATCATTTATCCGCAACTTTAACTGCTCTCTCAAGCGAGTCAACCGCTTTTTGTAAACTGCTCAAATCTAACGTCATGATTTTGACCTTCCTGCAAAAAGATTTGTTGAGACAACAGAATTTGGATTAAATGGATTGTATTCTCTCATAGCCCCCCCTCTTTTCTATATATTAGCTATATTACATTTAAAATATCTCGAAAATACATTTTTTGTAAAAATCGCTTAAATCAAATTTAACCCTCGATTTCAATCCGGCTCTCTTTAAAACTAAAATAATCATTCCCGCCGATGATAATATGGTCAAGCAAAGCAATATCTACTGTTTTTAAAGCTTCTCTAATGGCCATTGTTATATCCTGATCCTCCTGAGAAGGTTCTAATGAGCCCGCGGGATGATTATGAGCAACAATAACACCGACAGAATGATGATACAGCGCGCGCTCCACAACTTTTCTGGGAAAAACTATCGAACGATTTACCGTGCCGGTTTTTAAGGTTTCCATCGCTATTAACTGGTTTCGGCTATCTAAAAATAACATCTTGAATTCTTCATCAGTCAATCCCTTCAGAGAAACCTTTAAATAATCATAAACAAGCTGAGGGGTTGAAAGTAAGTCTTTGTTATGTATGCCTTTTTCCACATAAAGAACTGAAATATCCTTCAGCAAGTTCAAAAACAGAGATGAATGCTTCGATACCCCATTCATACCCTGTAATTCTTTTCTATCTGCATCTAAAACACCGTTTAAGGTCTTAAAGCGGGAAAGCAACTCCTTTGCTATGGTTTTTGTATCCTTGCGAGGTATGGCATAAGACAACACCAATTCCAACACTTCATAATCCAGCCATCCTTCCATCCCGGATTTCTCGTATTTTTCCTTTATCCTTTGGCGGTGCCCAATATAATCTGGTTTTGCTAAATTGCTCATAAAGAATATTACTTCCCAACATTATACGTCTCATGAAAGATTGTATTACTAAGCCACTTTTTGAAACTCTGATTATCCATAAATTGCTTAAATAACTCCGTATGATCATTTAACATCTCTACAATTACTCGTTGCAAGGCCCTGTCGTGCTCAATACGCGCGTTTTGTCTGTCTGAGTTTTCAATTGCGTTTTTGTACGCTTCGTCAGAGGCAACCTTTGCCGGGATTTCTTCTGTAATAACCTTGCGGATCTTATCCGCATCTTTCCACTCAATATTTCCAAACTGATCATTAAAAGCCTTGATAATATTACTTAAATGATCCAGTTCAGGCTCGGCTTTTCGCCCTCCATCACTTGTCGGCACAGGCACGACTTCAGCATCCTCATCCGGCAAGTCAATCTTAATGGTTGATTGCATTTCCACCCGATAACTATCCATATCAATGGTTTCCAAAATCCCTCGCGATAAATCGTCTTCCCTGGGCGCAGGCAGTTTTAGTATAAGAAAATTCAAGAAGATTGATAACTTTTCCCATTCGGCGTTTGTATAAGGCAAAATGGAACTTAAAAACCCATACATCCTCACAAAAGCCTTCGCCTTTCCTTTAAAAACAACCTGCCCCTCTTCGCCTAAATCCGCCTTGTAAGTGACAACACATGCATCAAGAATAGGGTCAAGTTCTGTCCGTTCTACACCGCTTAAATACTTAACCACCAATTCTTCAACATGACTCCACGCATACACTTGATATCCGTCCAGAGTAGATTTCAAATCGTGCAGTTTATTCGGGTCAGTCTCTTCACTTAAGAATGTTGTGCGGTAATAATCTGCGAACGCTTCTTCAATGGTCTTAGCCTCATTAAAGAAATCCAGAACAAATATGTCATATTTCTGCGGATGCGCACGATTTAAACGTGAAAGGGTCTGCACGGCTTTAATACCTGAAAGCATTTTATCGACATACATCGTATGCAGTAACGGTTCATCATATCCGGTCTGAAATTTATCAGCCACAATCAAAAACCGATACGGATCAATCTTGAACTTTTCAGGAATTAAGTTGCTGGGAAATCCATTGAGTTTCATTTCTGTCACCCTGACCCCACCAAATTCATGCTCTCCTGAAAAAGCTACAATAGCCTGATACGGGCTTCTCCTTTCCTTCAAATAATCTTTAAACGCATGATAATACTGAATCGCCCGCTTAATACCGCTCGTCACAATCATGGCTCTGGCGTTACCGCCAATCTTTCGCATACCGATAACCTGTTCATGGAAATGATCTACCATAATCTCGGTTTTTTCCTTAATAGCGTGCTGATGCGATTCCACATACTTGTGAAGTTTTTTTTGGGCTTTCTTTGTGTCATAAAGCGGATCACCTTCAACTGTCTTTGTCAGACGGTAATAACTGTCAACAGGCGTATAATGCCTGAGCACATCCAGAATAAACCCTTCCTGTATAGCCTGTTTCATCGTATAGGAATGAAAAGGCCGATGTTTAACTTTGTCACCTTCAGGAAAAGACTCTCCAAATATTTCCAACGTCTTATTTTTAGGAGTGGCCGTAAAAGCAAAATAATCAGCGTTGGAAATCATCTTCTTTGCTTCCATAAGCTCGTTAATTTTATCTTCAATGCTAACTTCCTCTTCATCTCCAAAAGTATTATCCTTTGACGCTAAGGCCACATTCATCTGTGCGGACACACGCCCGCCCTGGCTTGAATGAGCCTCATCAATAATAATAGCGAATTTATTAGAGCGGTGCTCGTCTCCAATCTCTTTCAAAACAAACGGAAATTTCTGAACAGTCGTAATAATGATCTTCTTACCGGCTCTTAAGAAAGTTCTTAAATCTCCGGAACGCTCTGCATGCCCGACTATTGACGATACCTGGGCAAATTGTTTAATCGTATCCCTGATTTGTTTATCAAGAATCCTGCGGTCAGTCACAACCACAACTGAATCAAACAATAACTTCTCCTCTTTTGGCAATCTCTCCCTGTAAACGGTGCAGGAATTGTGTCCTGTGAGCGCCTTCTTCATCCAATCGTAACCCTTCAAAGGCTTTATTCTGAGTTTCTGAAAGAAACGAACAAAGTTTTTCCCAATCAAGGGCATGATCCCGGTCAAAATCTTCACTGCTACCTTGACGGTATCCGGCATCGTGTATCAGAGAGTCAACGATAATTGTCTCAAGCCCTTTTTCGCTTGTATCACTCTTTTTCATCAGTTCTTTTCTTACTTTCTATTTTCCTCGTTTTGTTAACCAACGCGTCAAACGCGTTTCCTTTCTTGTCATAAGCAAGCTGTCTTTTCCTGGAATATTTTTCATATTCTTTATTCGCCGTATCTATCGCCAACTGATGGGATATTTCCCCCGCATGCGTTAATATATCTCTTTCATTTAACCGCATAAAGCTATCCAGTTTCCTTATCCAATCACTCATATGCATCGGAACACGCCTCATCGCCTGACCTTCAGCAAAAATCAAATATTGTTCGACCAAATTATTTAAAACCCGCAATTCTTTTTCGCTTAAATAATTCTTCGCAACCACTATATCATCTTTGCGAATCTTTAAACCTCGCCAATTTGTCAATCCCATGTTTGACTTTTTGCTATCCGCCCTTTTGTGAATAATTTCCGCGGCGGTTTTCCCAGTAATCGCCCAATGCATTTTATTCTGAACGGTCTTAAAAAAATCAATACTCATTTCGTCTGTAGGATCATAATCCACACTTGTGGCATAAATATCGGTAATCTTCTGATAAAAACGACGCTCGGATGTTCGTATATCCTGAATGCGCCGCATTAACTCATCATAATAATCAAACGGCTGATGCGGATTCTTTAATCGCTCATCATCCAGAACAAATCCTTTCACAATGAATTCCCTAAGATGCTGTGTTGCCCACTGCCTGAAATGAGTTGCCACTTTTGATTTAATGCGATAACCCACGGAAATGATCATATCCAAGTTATAATAGTCAACCTTTCTTTTAACGTCCCGTTTACCCTCTTTCTGAACTATTAAGAAATCCTTAATAGTTGCATTTTTGCTAAGCTCCCCCTCATCAAATATATTCTTGATGTGCATATTGATATTCGGAACTGTCGTCTGAAACAGTTCTGCCAGCAACTGTTGCGATAACCAAACAGTCTCATCCTGAAACCGCACATCAATCTTTGTTTCCCCTGTTTCAGTCTGATAAATAATAAGCTGTGATTCATTTTTATTTGACATTATTTATTCTTCCGCTCCCTGCGAATATAAGCGAAAATGAAAATCTGGAATATTCATCTTTCTTTATCTAATTCATAAATTTGTTTATAAACAGAAGATAATATAAGTCATTTGTTAGTAATATATTACAACACTTCATGTCTTTTGTTATATCTAAAACTCGCTTTTTTATAACTAAGTTGTTTTTTTATGAAAAAATCTAGATATTATAACATATTGAAATAAAAGTATTTAAGAGGACTTATACCTTTTCTATAGCTTAAATCTGTTACTTTTATAACTTAGTTTAGCCTCTCTTCAGCTCTATGGCAACCAAGCGTCGCAGTTGGCGATGATAGAACAGCAGGTCGATGTAAAAATCCTCGCCGTCAATGGTTATCCGTTTCTGCCGCTCCAGAAAAGCAAATCCGACGCCGATTTCCAGAATAAACGCCTCCATCTCCCTCAAAATAGCGGCTTCCAGATCTTTTTCCGCATAGGCGTTTTTCAGCCCCAGAAAATCAAGAAGATACGGATCTCCAAAAACCATATCTGGTGTCAGCCGGTCTTCATCACGTAACTGTTCAAGTTCCATCTTTGCCAGTTTCTCCGGCTTCTTCGAGAGCACCGTCCTTTCATAGAGCATCGAATCTATTTTTCTCTGAAGCATTCGGGTATTCCAATGTTCTACGCGGCACATTTCCGTGTAAAAATCCCGTTTAAGCGGGTCGGATAGGTAAATAATTGCAACAAAATGGGTCCAGCTCAATTGTCTCAGCAGTGCTGAGACAATCTTTTCATCAGGAAAAACTTCCGCAAAACGGATCATATGCCTCAGAGATTTCTCTGAAAACCCGCGTCCGTATTCAGTACTCAATTGTCGTCCCAATAATGAGACAATCTGTTTCCCATATTCGGCACGGTTTTTTTGGAGTGTTCCCTGATAAATACGTTTTCCGATTTTCCAGTACAGCATTGTCAGCCCAGCATTTACCGCGACTGCAATAGAGGAGCGGGTTTCATCTATCAGTTTTCTAATATCCTGAAATAGTACCTTGGACTCGGATTGTGTCGTTAACAATACTTAAATTGTGCTGATATGATATTTAACATACAGCATTGCATCTATATATTTATCAACTAGCTACAACTATATAACAGTATTGCACACTTAACATTACGTCAATAGTATATTTAACGCTATCGCTTTTGCTTCTGCCAGCGTAATAATTCCAGCTATTTTTGTTTCCAGTCTTACCGATGTTTACTATAATACCCTCAAAAGTTAAACTGAAAAGTAAAATCTCTTTTCTTGCCCTTATTAATATAAAAATTGGTGAGGCAGACCTCTCTTTCGAGAGGATTCCAATTCTGTTTTTTCAAAATGCAGTTATGGCAGACACGGCTGTATTAATATATGATGAAGAATGTAGCTTATGCTGTGGTTGTATGAGATGGCTTAAGTTGCATGCAATTGGGAGCGGTGTGTTCGAGATTATCCCATGCCAGTCTAAGAAACGTATGAGTCTATTCCCGGGTTTAAACGAGAATGCATGTCTGGAGGAGTTACACATGGTTCTTCCTGATGGGCAAATCATTGCAGGCGATAAGACACTACCGGAAATCCTTATACGGTTGAAATATTTCAGATGGCTGGCTTTTTTATTTAGAATACCTGTAATCCGTCTGTTTCCGTACGCAGTCTACCGTTTGATTGCTAACAACAGGTACATTATCTCAAAAACAATATTGCCTCTGACAGAAGAAGAAATATAAAGTTACATAAAATGCTGTTTTTAGGACTGCCCTAATCCATATGGCCGCACGCTTCTTTGATTAATGGAAGAAGAGCTTCTATCTCTTCTTTGGTCAATCTTCCCAACTTGGCAAACCTGTAACCACCCTGACTGTTTTTGTTCTCCCTGGTAAGCTGCAGTTTCTTTGTTCCCTTATTGTAGGAGTAAATACTTGCAGTCAACCGTTCAGCATCATTTTCCCAGGACTTTGCGAACACACATTCATCCAATTCTTTATCATACGGCATATTTAACCTCCTGCTATTAAGTTAAAATATTACCTTTTAAATGTATATAAGATCAGGTTCCTTCCTGATTCAAATATTAATTGTCTGCAATAAACAGATTCTTCCCTTTTTAGGACTCTCAATACATTTATTTCAATCACCGGATGTGTGAGATTCGAATGAGTATATTAAATACAGGAAGTCATAATGTCAATGATTATAATTGCTTATTAATATCTTTTTAGCAGGGAACATTATCCTGATTTCCAGGAAGTCTTGTCCTCAATACTGCCTCTTTATATGACATTGGTTCAAATGTAAAATATTTCTTGATGGATTCATCATGGCAGACAGCCTCATTCTTCAGCCCTTCTACCAGGCATCTTGTTATTGAGTTTGGTATCGGCGTAAGTAAACTTGCCAAATATGTATAAAGCCCGATATTCAGAAAAGGAAACGGAACAAAAATTGTTCTTTTATCAAGAAGGCCGGCAAGAACCTTAAGTAACTCCCTATAGGTCAAAACGTCTCTCCCACCAATATCAAAATCTTTCCCTGCGGTTTCTGGGAATTCCAGGACACCAACAAGATATTTGATTACATCACTAATCGCCACAGGTTGGCATTTATTTCTTGCCTGAAGCGGAAAAGGAATAACGGGAAGTCTTTTCACAAGATATTGCATAATCTCATAAGAAGCGCTCCCTTTACCAACAATAACAGCAGCGCGGAGAACGGTAACAGCAACTTTTCCTTTCTTTAATTCTCTGGCCACCTCAATGCGGTTGCAAAGATGAGATGAAAGAGAACTCCTGATATCTCCAAGGCCTCCCAAATAAATGATTCTTTTAACGTGTTTTTCATCTGCAACCTTTCTAAAGTTAGCAGATGCCCTGATATCTGCAGCTTCAAAACCTTTAGATCCCAGACGCATGGAATGTATTAAGTAATAAGCGGTATCGATCCCGTCAAGAGCAGTTTTCAGATGTTCCTCATTCAAGGCATCCGCAACAACTATTTCAGCCCCTGTCCATCTACTCTTATATGCAATCTTTCTTCTCCTTACCATTAACCTAACCTTATATCCTCTTGCCAATAATTCGGGAACTAATCTACCACCAACATGCCCCGAAGCACCGGTAACTAAAACTGTACCAATATGAGGAAGGGGCTTTGAGGGTAAATCGCGGCAAAACAGCCCTTCTTTCTTAGATGTATCAGTTATAGGAGTATTATTCATCTTCTCTTATTATACCAAACCATTCTTATGACAATTCAAATATTGTGTAATTAATGAGGTCAACCTGAAGTGTTATGTGGAATGGAGCAGTAAATATTAAGTTCCGGAGCGACAGTTGCTATTGCTTCTCTTCAATACGTTTTCTAATACATCTTGAAAGTACATGCCTTGATGCATAATCTACTCCAAGGAACGATATTCCTACATCATATTTGCCGGTATCAGATTTTTCAACACGAACAAACCTCCTGTATGCTACCGTCCGAAAACTAACCAAAACTTAACGGCTTATAGTAGATATGAAAAGATTAAAATCAAGTGGAAAAATGGTTTATTACCCAAATAATCCCGGATATAGTTTCATCCTATTTCAGTAATCAATCCCCGGCATAGAGATCTCCCTTCATCAATTGAATTATGGAAACCCTCATATCGTGGCCGCAAGCCCTGACAGCGATACCGAGGGCAGAGGTAGTTTTCCCCTTACCGTTACCGGTAATGACCACTATAAGGCCCTTCTTTTCTTTGGGAACAAGCCTGGTAATTTCTGGCATCTTGGATTTTAATAACAGAATGGAATATTCAGATTCAGGTATTAGGGAGTTAATTCTTCAATACTGAACCAGCTTAAAGAAGTTTATACAGAATTGTTTTGCCTGCGCCTTGTAATCCTCAGATTTTACCTTTGTATCATAAATAATCTTGTCAGGGTCTACTATACCCTTTAAAGAATCCACCTCGTCTTTATAGGCATCTATCCATTGATAAATCATTTCATCAGTTACTTCAACATGAAACTGCAGGCCATAAATATTGCTGCCGATCCTGAACGCTTGATTTGAGCAAAGTTCTGATGATGCAAGTTTAACAGCTTCATTTGGAATCTCGAACGTATCACCATGCCACTGAAAGACGTCAATCTCTTCCCAAAAACCCCGAAATAATAGGTCGCTAGGGCTATTCTCGCCCAACGTTATCTTAAACCAACCTATCTCTTTTTGAGAGGCCTTCTTTACAATTGCCCCTTTTGCCTTTGCAATTAATTGAGCGCCAAGGCAAAAACCTACTGTCGGTATCTCTTCTATTATAACCTTTTTCAGAAATGCATCTTCCTGTTTGAGAAAAGGGTATTTATCCTCTTCATATACATTCATCGGCCCTCCAAGTACAATAACAGCAGAAATGCCGGAAAGGGAAGTTGGTAATGGTTGGCCATCGAAGACGTCGATTATCTGGTAAGGGATATCGTTACAATCTAAGAAATCACCGATTGTACCCGGACCTTCTATGTCAATATGTTTAATTATTATTACTTTCATCTGCCACTTTAAATACACAAAACTCAGCACACATTGAACATACGTCTACATTCTGAGGTGTACCCTTCTCTCTGATTTTTCTTGCATGCGCCGGATCAATACATGTTGAGAATTGCCCTTCCCAATCGCGCTTTCGCCTGAGCTGAGACATAGTCCTGTCCCAATCCCACGCCGATTTTATACCCTTGGCAATATCGGCAGCATGTGCCGCGATCCTGGTCGCAATAACACCATCATGCACATCATCAGGTTGTGGCAGGCCCAGGTGTTCTGTAGGTGTCACATAACACAGGAAATCAGCACCAGCAGATGCTGCTATAGCACCCCCTATTGCAGACGTTATGTGATCGTATCCCGGTGCAATATCTGTCACAATTGGCCCAAGAACATAGAAAGGTGCTCCTTTACAAAGCTCTTTTTGCAGCTGGATTTGTGACTGGATCTGATTAAGCGGAACATGCCCGGGGCCTTC
The DNA here is from genome assembly GCA_018263435.1 of Candidatus Scalindua arabica. GTDB lineage: Bacteria > Planctomycetota > Brocadiia > Brocadiales > Scalinduaceae > Scalindua > Scalindua arabica. The sequence continues at coordinate 11,163 of JAANXD010000064.1, forward strand.
TACTATTACCTGTACATCCGCATCCCACGCCCTTTGAGTAAGCTCAGCCAATACGTTTAGTTCATATACCTGCGCCCTGTCAAATGCATCCGCCAAAGCTCCCGGCCTCAATGCATCTCCCAAGCTCAGGATCACATCATACTCATGTGCAATTGATAATATTTCATCAAACTGTTCATAAAGAGGATTCTCTTTTTTATGGAAAGACATCCAATCTACAAGAAAAGAACCTCCCCTGCTTACGACTCCACAGATTCTTTTGTCACCTACCAGATGTTTTAATACACCCTGCGTCGCACCGCAATGAACCGTAATATAATCTATCCCATCCTCGCAATGACGCTTTATCGCATCAATCATACTTACTGCTGTCATATCCCTAACAGAATGTTTTTGCGTAACGGCATCAACTGCAGCTTCATATATTGGTACACTGCCAATGGTAATTGAACAGTTTTCCATTATCTCCAGCCTGATTTCACGAAGATCTCCACCTGTACTGAGATCCATCACGGTGTCTGCCTGTGCATCTTCTGCAGCACGCAGTTTTTTCAGCTCTTCTTCCAATCCATGATAGTCAGCTGACGTACCAATATTTGCGTTAACTTTGGTCCTGAGACCTTTGCCTATACCACAGATTTTCTTTAACGAATGCTTCCGATTGCGTGGAATCACTACCGTTCCATCAGCTATATTTGACCTTAATGTTTCAACATCGCAGTCTTCAAGCTGTGCAACCTGCTCCATTTCAGGTGTAATCTTGTTTAGCCTTGCCTGCTTTAACTGAGTCATTTATACCTTCTCCATCTTTCTTTTTTTTAATGTATTAACAGGAACAGCCAGTGAGTATAAACTCTTGACCTCTACCTTATTAAGAGACCTGTATTTTCCAACCTTCAGATTTTGACTCACTTTCAGAGGCCCGATTTTAATTCTTCTCAATGAGACTACCGGATGATCTATCTTTGCAAGTATACGTCTGATTTCTCTGTTTTTACCTTCTCGGAGTGTTATCTCCAGGACACTGAATTTATATTTTCTATGTAAAACCTTAACCCTGGCCGGCAACGCCTTACCCTCAGAAATCCAGACACCCCTTTTAAGAGCACGTATTGTCTCATCAGTTACCCTTCCTTTAACCTCTACCAGGTATGTTTTCTCTATCCCATACCTTGGATGAGAAAGCAGGTTTGCCAATTCGCCATCATTGGTTATTATGATAAGCCCCTCACTCTCTTTATCCAACCTGCCCACAGTATATATTCTTTGTTCTATATTACTCAACAAATCTATGGCCCTGGGAGCCTTAAAATTTTCACCATTTGTGCATACAAACCCTCTTGGTTTGTTGAGAAGATAATAAATCTTCTTCTGCCTTTTTATTGGCTCTCCATCACAGTAAATACTGTCTTTTGTTGAGTCTGCCACCTGGCCCATCTTCGTAATACGCTTACCATTAACTGATACACGTCCGGATGTTATCAGGATTTCACATTTACGCCTGGAACCAAGCCCTGCTTCTGCCAGAATTTTATGGAGTCTTTCCATGATGTTTTATACAAAATAAAAAATTAATTCGTTAACGATTTACTGTACCCTGGAACCGGGCTTTACGTCTTTCTCTGGAGTAAGCAGGACAACTTTATCATCATCCTTTGCAGCAAGGAGCATACCCTGGCTTTCCACACCCCTTAGAACCGCCGGTGTAAGATTATTAACAACAACGATTTTCCTGCCAATAAGTTCTTCTGCACTGTAATGATTCTTTATACCTGCCACCAGTTGTTTCTCACCATCACCGGCATCAATCTTTAATACCAGCAGTTTGTCCGCATCCGGGTGCTCTTCGACCGCCTTTATCTCAGCAACCCTTAAGTCTATTTCAGAAAAGTCTTGAATACTTATCGTCATTATAATCCCTCTTCCTCTGCATTAAAATTGCACTTTTTTGCCGGTTCTTGATTCTAACAAATGTCATTCTTGATTAGCAAGTTAAAACTCTAAGTCAATACTTGACCCTTAAGAGGCATAACCCATTTGCCGGAACAGTATTTCCTGCCTTTGACCTGATTCCTGATTTTACTGTTTCCCTGAATTTTCCTATTGTCATCTTCCCCCTGCCAACCTCAAGCAGAGTTCCGACTATCGCCCTGACCATCTTATAGAGAAATCCGTCTGCTTCTATGGTGAAGAACAGATGTTCTCCCTTCTTTTTGATCTCCAGCTTTTTTATAGTTCTTACACTACTTATAACATCAGATTTTGATTTAAATGTACTGAAGTCGTGTTTACCAATTAATGCTTTTGACGCCTTTTGCATTTTCTCAATATCTAAATCCGTTGCGTAATAATGACAATAATTCCTGCCTATCGCATTTCTGGTTTTACTGTTTAAAATAGTGTAACGGTAGACTTTCGATTTGGCGCTATATCTGGAATGAAACTTCTCAGGCACTTTTTTCGCGGACTTAACTACGATATCTTTTGGAAGATAATAATTTATTGCCTGCACCAAATTAAAGAGGGGAATGTTTGATTGAGTTTTAAAATTTGCAACCTGGCCAATTGCGTGAGTGCCGGCATCTGTCCTGCCTGCACCATAAAGCTTTATCTCTTCATTAACTACTTTTACAATAGCTTTATCAAGCGTGCGATGAATTGTCTTACCATTCTTCTGCTGCTGCCAGCCGGCATAATTTGTACCATCATACTCTATAACAAGTTTTATATTATTCACAAAAGTTTTCCATAAGTGGTGGCAGTACGGTTCATTGCATTAACAAAACAGTGCTATCCAGCGAATGATTAATGAATTGTGGATTTTGCGAGGATTAATAGAGGGGTGTTTGGCGGCGAAGCTACCCAGATAAGCCCAAAACTGGATAATTTACAATCAAGGCTTTTCCCCGACACCAACACCCCACTATAATAAGATCTCAACGTCTGTACTCTTAAAAAACGGCCAGCTTACAAAATGAATAACCTTTCAACCGCAAACCAAAGCAACTCTCTCGAATATTATAGTATTCTATTTACTACCTATTTGTTTGTCAACTATGAAAAAAGCATAAATGCATAATGCACCTGATATAATATGAAGAATCCTTGAGAATGACAAGCGTGTATATTAATGCAAATGAAAGGGAGAGGAAATGGGAGAAGTTATATGCAGAACTACATACCTAACCCGAATGAATCGGAATTATAATATTGAGGAATTGAGGGATTAATTACATAAGTGTTCTTTATTATACTTATTCAGATAATTCGTATAGTTTGAGAAATAATGATGAGCTTTTTTGTTCAGCAAAGTAGAGCGGATTTGAACCTTGCCTTCTTTAGATACATTGTCTGACAGCAGCAGTCTAAGCTCTTCAAGGTTTGCATTATCCGGATCGTTATTTTCCAGATACTCGATACGCTCCACAATAGTATTAATTAGCGCTAAATAAACGTCTTTTTCCATGTCAGGTTTCTCCAGCTTGTTTTTGTTAAACAAATCTTACATATCTTCGATAACACTTGATAAAATCGCTCAATGCACTCTCTGCTACGGTACGCACATCTTCAGGTTTTTTACATATAAATTGTGCTTCTGCTCTGAACACAGACAAAAGTTCCTCTACTGTATATTTTGCACATCTATTAAAAGCAATATCCTGTTTATGCATTTTTATACTCCGTATTTAACAAATCCTTAACAAACCTTCTCTCTTATTATCGTCAAATTCACACAAATCTTTACCTGAAAACCCCTAATATACTATTTTTTCTCGTATTTATTTCAACTGAACCATGTGTTGAAACTTCACATGTCAGGCACATTCATGTGGTAAATTGCTAAAGCCTAAGTCTGATTTAGAAAACACTTGCCTATTTCCATAACAGGATTATAATTGAATTTAATATGAAAAAACACTTAACAACACACATCTTAATTATATTGTTTGTATTCTTTTCAATTCCAATCGTACAGTCAGGAGAAGAACCACGCATCAATCTACGTCCGTATTATAAGCAATTATCTGTTGCTGAGGTACAGGAAATACCTAATATCTCAATACGCAAAAAAGAGGTATGGGGATTTCATGGACACAGTACAATTGATAGAGATTTTCACCTGAAAACAATCAATGATGCTAAGGTTGTAGTGGACTCTGCCACCGGCCTGATGTGGCATCAGTCCGGTTCCGATAAATATTTTAGTTGGAAAAGAGCACAGAAGTGGATAGATAAATTCAACAAAGAAGGTTATGCAGGTTTTCGAGACTGGAAATTGCCCACTATAGAAGAAGCAGCATCACTATTAGAACCTGAGAAGAAAAGTGGTAATCTGTACATAGACCCTGCATTTGATAAGAGACAGTGGAGTATCTGGACACGCGACAGTCATATTTCTGATGAGAGTCTTACCCTGAATGGTGCATGGCGCGTTTCCTTCAGCGATGGCACCGTATCCTGGGGCAGCAACAACTTAGACTTATTCTATATTCGCCCAGTACGTATAAACAAATGATACCCTCCCAACAGCAGACTGTGTCATAATTGTCATCCCGAATTCATTTCGGGATCTCTTAAGTTGCTAAGTCGTTGTGAACATTAGATCCTGAAACAAGCTCAGAAGATATGGATGACAAATTGGGAGTTTTTGCTATTATGACACAGTCTCCAGACCGGCGGGCAGACCCACCCCCCCTTGATAGATAATATTAATGTACATTATATAATTGACATCTTTTAAAAGGTTTGTTAACCTGCTAGGCCGTAAGTCAAAATTACATTAGAAATCAAGAACAAAAAATGATTACACTTTTTTTTCGTACTATATAAACTCTATCTAAGAGATACAAGGAGTCCTGAAACGGTATACCTGGCTTTCGCTTTCGGTTTTATTGTGCTTGTTTTCACAAGTTTCGGTATTGAAAAGCTGTGGTCGAAGCATATAAACGCAAAGGCCGTCAGGTTCTTTCTTTTCCCAGGCGCTGTCATACACGAACTCAGCCACGCTTTCATATGCCTGATTACCGGTACTACCATAAAAGAGTTGAATATATTTAAACTTGAGGACGGCAGTATACAATACGACAGGCCGAAAGTTCCATTCCTCTTTGACTTCTTTATAGCAACAGCTCCCATCTTCGGCTGTGCTTTCATCCTGATACTAATCTCCGCAATTCTCGGGAATCCCATTAGCGTAGAAGAATCCTTACCTAATGAAATGACATTATCCATCAAGATAGTATTTGATTACGCAAAAAACTTCCTGGACATGATATGGCTGACGCTCAATGCATTCTGGGAAAGCGGCTTCCGTAGTATAAGTTCTGTATTATTCATAATAGCATCAATCATTTTCACTGTAACCATGGCTCCACACAAAAGCGATATAAAGTATATAGTGCTGGGGTTTATCATCCTGGGAGTTGCTTTATTCGCCCTGGAGCGGTTTGGGATATCTCTGCTTAGTTATAAATGGTGGGATAAAGCGTTAGACGACTCGTGGAGAATACTCACTTACATCATTTCAATATTACTGACCATCCTCTTTACATCTTCCATAATAATCGGCATAATAAAGGGAGTGAAGCTGACTTTTGGCCATAAAGGTTAATGAGAGATATTACCAGTTACTCCTGCCTTGACTCCCCATTCGGTCCTGTATTTATTGCAGAAACTATGAGGGGCGTATGCTTTGTCAGTCTATCAAAGATTTCCGAGGTCGAATTCCAATCACTCCTAAGGAAGAGGTTCCGTAAGGACACAATCCGAGACGACAGAAAACTAAAGGATGTAATTCGTGAACTATCCAGTTACTTTAATGGACATCAGGTAAATTTCAAATCTACATTGGATTTAAGCATTGGAACAGAATTCCAACGAAGGGTTTGGGAGAAAGTGGGTGAAATACCATATGGAGAGTTGAAGAGTTATAAATGGATTGCCGATGAAATAGGCAATCCGAATGGTGTCAGGGCTGTTGGTAATGCAGTGGGAAGAAATCCGGTACCACCGATAATACCCTGCCATCGTGTAATACGTTCCGACGGAAACCTTGGAGGATTTTCTTCCGGAATTGCACTAAAGAAATGGCTCTTGAAATTGGAGAAGTGATACACTTTTTAAAGAGCCTAAACTACCAATATATTGTTGATCCCTCTATTTAGCCTCATCTTTAAAGACCTCATCGTAAATGTCATTTTCAGGACTCATCCAATCTTTATAAGCATGTGAGTCCATCTGCATTCTTAATTGCTCATCAGCTTCTTCTCTATTTCTTAAAAAGCAAGCAAAGTCAATTACTTCCTCCAACTTACTCTCCGGTAGCGAACTTATTATTTCTTCAAGTTTTTGTTTAGCATTTAAGATTTGCATTATTGATTTCTCCTTTCCTTTCAATTCCTTTTCATATAATTTTACCAATCAAAATTTCATTTTCCGACAATTTTTCAGGATCAATCCTTCTCTTTTGTAAATTAAACATAACACTAACTACCCGAGAAATCAAGAAATAGATGAATTGCATATCCACGAAGGATTATATCTCGCCTCGGCACACTTCCGCTAATGCAAATTACCAACATCATCAAAGAAATTATCCAATAACTCAACCCCGTTTTTTATTTCTAATCATAATCACTAATCAAGGTCACACCGAAACTGTTGTCCACAGGAAAAGGTCTTACATTGCCATTTCTTCCTACAAGAGCGAACACAGGTTTTTTTTCTCTAAACCACGTCCACGTTTCCTACGTGCTTTTCCTCCATGTTTTTCTTGCCTCCCCAATCCTCTTTAATAACCGGAATACCATTAAAATTATTTATTAGTAGAAATAAGTATGGTGTCCCACGAATTGGCAAAGGTATAGGTGGTAGAGCGCAAGTAGTCATGTAGACAAGAAGATAGATACTGTTTTATCTCAAGATTGTTTTTTGGAAAATAAGATAGAATACTGGTCTGAGTATTTAAGAGAAAAAGAAGATGAGCAAATCATAATGAACATAAGGAAATGTTCAATGACGGGAAGACCTTGCGGTAACGATAGTTTTATGAAAAAGTTTGAGAGATTGTTTGGTAGAAGATTAAGGGCTTTACCATGGGGGAGGCCACGAAAGAACATAAACTAGGCGCTGTCCCTATTATGAAATTATACAAGATTTTGCTAGTTATGTAAGTAACTATTATATGTAGTAACAGAGAAGGCCGAACAATAGCATTAAGCCAACCACCAATAACTATGCGTTTTAATATTTATTGAGGCTTCCACTCCAATCTCCTCTTGCAAGCATACGTACAGGTGGTAGTTGCTTATGCGAGACGTTACATGACCTGACTCCGGCTTTTATATCTTCCACTCGTTCTCCTGGCCTTCAAGTATCTTCATGTCGCTGCAGATTTCAGAGATTACATCATCAAACGATATCTCCTGCCCGGTTGACGTCCTTCCCCAGACATAAACCTGGCCGTCGTTCCAGACCGGTTCTCCCTTTTCCCGCAGACACTCATGCAGCCGGTTTGAAACAAGCAACCATTCTGATATCTTTCGCGCTTCTCCACTGGCGTTCTCAATGCCCGGTAAATAACTCTCCAGTTCCGCAATCCTCCCGTCTATATGGGACTGATTTTCCTTGTTTGTTTCCTCGGATATCTCGTCATCCTCCAGCATCATTTCGCTGAAGTTCTCTTCCCCCTTCAATTCACCTATCTTTTCTCTTAACTCTTTAAGGATCCTTTCTCTTTCAGTTTTCAGGACATCGCCCCTGCATGACCCTACCTTTTCATGGATTACCAGATTCTTAATGTCCGGGATATCAATACTGTACTTGTACAGATTTTCTATCTCCTCGAATATTTCACAGGTCTTGTCCCCTTTGATTGACTCCATTAATTTACCGGTACATTCAAGAACCTCTCTCTCTGCAGAACCATCCTTTCGGCCACTCTTGATAATATCCTCCATTAACGTGGTTATGGAGCCCAGGACATCTCTCTCGATAGATATTTCTTTCTTTTCGTACGTAATGATCCTTTCCATTAATGAACTGATACACCCAAAGACCTCTTTATCTACAAATCGCTCCTTAATAGTCTGATTCTTTTTTGAATTGTTATCACTCATTATCACTCACCTCCTCTGGTAATTGACTATACTCCCCCCCCCTACTCCGGCTTTTCTTCTTTTGCAAGACTTATATTGGCCTTCAATGTTTTTGTGTCGGGGTGATCATCGCCTAACCTTATCTGAATAACCGATAAGGCCTTCTCAAGATATTCAATTGCCTTGTCGTATTCTCCATTTGCATGCAGGACCGTTCCAAGGTTATTTTCATAAGTAGCAACATTTGGATGATTTTCGCCAAAGGTCTTTATGTCAGACTTCAACGCCTTCTCAAGATATTCAATTGCCTTGTCGTATTCTCCATTTGCGCTCCATGCTACTCCAAGGTTGTTCCTGTACGCAGCAATCTTTGGGTGGCCTTCGTCAAAGGTCTTTATATCAGATTTCAGCGCCTTCTCATAATATTCAATTGCCTTGTCATACTCTCCCTTGGCCCGCCAAACCTCTCCCAGGTTGTTCCAACGGGTAGCAACTTTCGGATGGTCTTCACCAAAAGTCTTTATGTCAGACTTTAGTGCCTTCTCATAATACTCAATCGCCTTGTCATATTCACCTTTTGCTTTCCATGCTGCGCCCAGGTTGTTTCGGTAAGTAGCGACACCCGGATGATCTTCACCGAAAGCCTTTAAACCAGATTCCAGTGCCTTCTCATAATACTCAATCGCCTTGTCATACTCTCCCTTTGCGTTCCACGCTGTTCCAAGATTATTTCTGTAAGTAGCAACATTCGGATAGTCAGTAGTAAGGGGACCAATCAGTTCTATAAACCATTCCTGCCTCCTTGCCTCTTCCCACATATCGTATGGCAATATTTCGTCGTTACGTATATGCCTCCAGGCCTTTTCTCTTTCGACATTGTTCGGATACTCTTCCAGGTTGACTCTTGCCAACTTTTCATCACCTTTCAACCAATACCATAGTGCAAGCAATACTTTATCTACGTCTTCTAAATCAACTTCATTAAAGACTTCATTCGCTTCCGCTTCTTTCTTTAGATAGAGTAAGTTTACAGCTAAACTCAACCTTGCAGAATCAGTGTCTTTTATCTTCACATATTCTTTAGACAACTCGATCGCATCGTCATATTTACCCAGTTGACAGGCAAACCTTGACGCCAGATCATATGCTTTACCTTTATTAAATGGGTTAAGGTGGTTTTCGATATCTTGAAGTATTGGTTTCGTTTCGTCATAAACCAGCTTTAAGACCATAGTATCACCCCGCGACAGATAAAGACCGGACCATGCAACATGCATTGCCAGCCAATACCTCCTGGGATCATTGTCGTCAATTCTGGCAATGGCCTCATTGTAGTATGATATTGCATCTGAATAATCTCCCAGAGAGTGCTGAAGGCTGCCGATATTCTTCAGGGTAATAAAATCACCGGCTGCTCCTCCGCTATACTTTAGAGACTCCTGATAAGCATAGATAGCCTTGGTATATTCTCCCATTAATGTAAAAATCCCCCCTTTTTCATTGTATCCCCAGCTATAAGCCTCATTCGTACTGCAGATGCCAATGTACTCATCAACCAGCTCCATAGCTTCTTTCAGCCTGCCGCGAGCCTTAAGTGATACAATGACGGATTCAGGGGTTTCGTTTGCCTCAGAGACATTTTGCTCAAATATCAGGACTGACAGGAAAAGGCCGGGGACTATCAACGCACAAGGGATAATCTGACACAATATTTTCAAGATTGAGCAGAACTCTGTTTTCATATTTACAATCTGTTTCATATTTTATGGGTTAGAAGAATGAGGCAGGACGACAGCATTGAGTTGTATTCATGGGCGGCTTTTGCGCCCGACTCGTACTGATTATAGTTTACCAACATTGATAACTTCTTGTGCTTGAATCACCTTATTGTCATTTACACAATCCCGTTATGATCTCAGTACCGCCAATGGATAGTGCAATAAAAGGTTTTTCCTCTTGTGGGACAAAGGCATAAATTTCTATTAATTGAACCCCATCCTTATAATCTGCGATAGATCTAAATGGGTTCTCATCATCCCCCTTGATGACTATTTTTGTTGAACGTGGCAGCAGAGTCGGAACCGCCACTCCAATAATCTCACCTGTAACACGTGAAATTACAAAACCAGTACCTTTGAATTGTTTTTCTAAATCTGAATGTTTCAAAGAGCCGTAATTGGCAAGCTCATATACATTAATTATTTTACAGGTATAAGTCAGATCACCGGCAACAGCGTTAAAAGAGACAACAAACAGGACGAAGCAAGCTACAATCATTCTGACAATCATTTTCGTATCCTTTCTATGGTAAACAGTTTAATTGAGAAGTATGAGTCCTTTTAGCTTATAAAAACTACATGGTTTATAATACTCAGGTAAACATCAAAATCAAGAGGAAAAATGATAGTTAGCCCCTAATAGCAGAAACCCGAAGAAAAAACCACACTCTCACCAAAAAATTCTGAGATGAACATAATTATTCTGTAGTGATTCATCCGGGCGGACCTGTTCAATGGCTTGTTTAGCTAGTATGGTAAATTTTGCGCCTGTCCCACTTCTGACTGATAAAACAGACATCGCCGCCACGGACTCCCTCTAAAGAATGAAATCCGTATAGTAACCGCTTATGGGATAGAAAGCCCAACTGCCAAGGTAGGCAAAGCAGCAAAGCACAATCCAGAAATTCTTCAAGAAGAAGTTGTATCTACTCTTTTTCGTGTAGTGATCAATCCATTTTAACGACAATGTAATCAGCACAGCATTTACAAGGATATCATTCATGCCCGGAGCTGCAATATCACCTATATAAGAGTAAAGTACGCCGATTATAATACTGATGAATATAGTCAGATAAATATTGTTTCTGGCGAGAAAGATGAAAAGGAGTATTATTGAATGAGACAAGATGCAGGCTATGGCAAAAACGAAACTACCGTAAAATTCACAAGACAAAAGAAAGAATGGAGAGAGAAATGCGAACAGCGCAACATTAAACTCCGAATCCTTCTCTTTTATTATCAGGTATAATGTTGCAGGTGCGATATGTTTGAGCGTATCGTTGTCATTCCAATACCCCATGTCTCCGAATGAATTACAGGCACAGCCAACAAAGGCAGACAGAAACAGTAGCAGAACAACTCTATATTTCAGGGATATAAACCAACGGACTAATACAAAAACAACTATTGACTGTAGTGTTAGAAATAACTCTTTAAGCCAGAATACTTCATATAAATAAGCAAGATTTTCTAATACTTCAATCATAAGAATTTGTAACTTTTAAATATAATAGAATGTCATTACTACTGTCATAGCCGATGTTATTATTAATGCATAGGCCCCTGCAATAACATCGTCAAGCATAATCCCGAGGCCGCCGGGAACGTTCTTGTCAATATAGTTAATGGGCCATGGTTTCCATATATCATATATACGGAAAGCAAGAAATGCGACTACTGCTATAGGGACAAAAAGCCAATAGGGAAGATCGGGGCCGACATAGTTATTTAGAAAAGATAAAGGGAGCAGGGCTATCCATTGGCCTACTACTTCATCTACTACGATGAATTTGGGGTCTTTCTCTTGGGCACTCTTTTCTACATTGTTTGACGCCTGCACACCTATGAAAAACAGGATAATGGTTCCAATGATAAGTACATTAGGGCCGGAATATACAGAAATAATATATGCAAAAGGAAAAGCGGCCAGACTCCCCCATGTGCCTGGAGCTATTGGCAGAAGCCCTGAGCCAAACCATGTGGCTATAATCCAGCTAAAATAATTATTACGCTTTTCCATTAAATGATAAGAATAAAAGGATTGATTTATTAGAAATTATGTACTATCAAAAGATAGGCATGATGGCCCGCCCTGGTGCGATCCGCTCTGCGGTCTGGGCCAGGGATTGAATTATTTGTCAATATTAAAGACCCCTTATCACCCTAATATTTTTAACGGTTGCTGTCTCTAGTTTTCCAGCGAATATCTACATTTTTCTATCTCTTCCTACTTCTTTAATAAAGATAACTTTCAAAAGCATAATGTCTTGTTTCAAGAAGACAAAAGTACATATATTAAGAAA
>JAANXD010000065.1 GCA_018263435.1 Candidatus Scalindua arabica
AACACATCACCATCTTTGTCAACAAAATATATATTCACATAGCCGTAATCTGTTAAATAGTGTTCCATCAACGGCTGATAAAGATCTGCCATTTTAGTATATTGAGGGCCGTCGAGACCTGAGGCATGAAAGGCCTTTGATAATCTGGAAAAACCCTGTCCTGTTACAGGGTTGCTAGCAAGGACGTCCACGTCTCCAAACCTATCCTGAAAATAACCTTCTATCTGGCTTTTCAACAACTCTCTGGTAGTGATTAGGTGATTGAAGACTTCAGCTTCTACTGAATCTTTAAGAAATCTGTAGCTTATGGATGGAATGGACATTAAAAAGATAGAAAAAGCAATTCCAATTGTAATAAAAACCTTTTTGGTGCTCATTTAATTCTCTATTATATTTTGAAATGTATAAATGTTAATGGAAATCACTATTTGTTATCAAATGCGTACGAAATCGCTAAGAATATAACATTGACAGTAGGATTTCTCCAATAAAAAATTCTGGTCTATGTAGAGACGTATTGTCATGTCACAGGTAGGCCTGCCTTTCGGCACGACTATACGCCCTTACTTTTTACAATTTTGCTTGCTCAAATTATTGAACATTAATAGAATGTCCGGTATTGGACTTCCATGAAAGTTTATATAAGATAAATCAGGCAACCTGCCCGGACGTACTGTTCGGTACGGGCGGGTCATAAGGAGTTAATTTAAGATGAAGGTTTTGGTAATTGGTGGTGGTGGAAGGGAACATAGCCTTGTATGGAAGATAGCACAGTCCACGGAAGTTAGTAAGATATTTTGTGCACCCGGGAATCCGGGTATTTCAGAACTCGCCGAATGTATAGACATTTCCTCAGATCAGACAAGCCTGCTTTGTGAATTTGCTGTTAAAGAAGATATAGGCCTTACCGTTGTAGGCCCGGAGGCCCCTCTGGTAGATGGGATTGTAGATTTGTTCAGTAAGCACAATTTAAAAGTATTTGGGCCTGATCAGAAAGCAGCGATCCTGGAAGATAGCAAGGTGTTTTCAAAGCTTCTTTTGAGGAAGCACGGTATTCCAACTGCAGACTTTAAATGCTTCGATGATCATAACCAGGCCAGGCGTTATGTTTTGTCAAGAGAGGCGCCAATAGTGGTAAAGGCAGATGGGTTGAGCAAGGGTAAAGGAGTATTTGTCTGCAAGACAAATGACGAGGCGATACAGGCAATAGACTCTATAATGAACGACAGGGTGTTTGGAAATGCTGGAGATCAGGTTGTAATAGAAGAGTGTTTGACAGGAGAAGAGGTTTCTCTGCTGGCATTTACGGATGGGAGAACCATCGTGCCTATGGAAAGCTCCCAGGATCACAAGACGGTTTATGACGGCGACAAAGGCCCAAATACAGGTGGGATGGGAGCTTATTCGCCTGTGCCAATTATGACATCTGAATTATACAGCGTGGTAGAAAAAGAGATACTTGTGCCGACAGTTCATGCCATGAATAAAGAGGGAAGGCCATATAAGGGGATTATTTATATTGGCCTGATGATAACGTCTGTCGGGCCTATGGTATTGGAATTTAATGTTCGTTTTGGAGACCCGGAGGCTCAGGTAATACTTACTCGAATGAAGAGTGATATCGTTCCGATAATGCTGGCTACAATCTCAGGGGGTCTGGACAATGTAGATTTGGAATGGCATCCACAGGCATCTGTTTGTGTTGTAATGGCTTCGGGTGGCTATCCTGGCCAATACGACAATGGAAGAGAAATTAAGGGACTGGATTCATTAAAAAATCAAGAGGGCATATCTGTCTTTCATGCCGGTACTAAATCTGAAAATGGAAAGGTTGTAACGAATGGTGGGCGAGTCTTGAATATTGTTGCCTGCGGTGGAGATATAAAGGAAGCACAGAAGAAGGTTTATGAGGCTGTGAGTAAAATATCATTTGAGGGTGCACATTATCGCAGGGACATTGCTGACAAGGCTATAAAATGAATGATAACATGTCATCTATTAAAGGTGTAGCTGAAAAATTAGGCAGGGGTGCAAAGGCTGTTTCTGAAGAGATCAGGGAAAGGATACCTGCTTATCTTGATCTTTTGAAAACACTTGCCAGTCTGGGCAAAAATATATCACTTGATGTTGACAGGGGGGAGATAAAGATCAAAGAGTGTTTTATCAATGAATTTGTGAAAGAAATATCCATTGGGGATAAGAACTTGCAATCAATTAGAGTTAAGTACTCAGCCTTTCACACAGGCTGGCAACAATAATAAGAACATGCATTGGAATTGTTGAAGTATTGCCAAAAGGCCGACTGATCAGGCCGTTATTAAACAGGTTTTAGAAAAACTTTCTTGACAAATTAATTCTAAAATATATAAGTAATTTTCGTTTATTTGAAGTAGGCAACCGAGCAAGTTAAGAAATTGTAAGAGTAATTTAAAGCAATGTTAAGGTCATAGAACCTCTGATTGTCAGGCTGTAGAATTGAAGCTGGCAGGCAACAATCGCTACAAATTATTCTTTATCTTTCTTCTTCAGAATAGGGGGGGTAGAGAATGGAAGCATACGGTCGACATGTTTTACTTGAGATGTGGGATTGTAACAGGGAAATCCTTGAAGATGCTGAAAAGATAACACAGATTATGTGTGATGCAGCCGGTGATGCAGGGGCAACCGTAGTCAAATCAATTCACCACGAGTTTAATCCTCCTGGAATAACCGCTGTGGCTATCTTATCAGAGTCTCATATTTCAGTTCATACATGGCCGATTGAGGGCTATGTGGCGGTTGATATATTTACCTGCGGTACAGTAGCTGATCCTCAACTAGCGATTAAGGGCTTACTGGAGGCTTTTGGGCCCAAGGATCACACCTCCGTGGAGATAAAGAGGGGATCTCCATACAAAAAAGAGACTATGCTGTCTAAAGTCTATTCTGAAACTTAGGGGATATAAACTGAAGAAAGACCTTCCTTCACGATGGATTTATGACTATTTTAGTCCTTTTGAAGTCCACAAGCACGCCATAAAAAGCACCATATACCATGGGTATTCGGACATCCAGGAGATAGTAGTAGCAGAAACTGAAAACTTCGGCAGATGCCTTATTCTCGATAACGAGTTTCAATCATTTGAGATGGACGAGTTCATCTATCATGAAGCCCTTGTACAGCCAGCCTTGATACTGCACCCCAAACCCGAAAAGGTAGCCATCATAGGAGGAGGTGAGGGCGCTACCTTGAGAGAAGTGCTTCGTCATAAGACAGTCAACAAGGCCATGATGGTGGATATTGACGAAAAGGTGGTGGAGTGTGCCGGGAAATACCTGCCAACCTTCCATAACGGCAGCTTTACTGATAAAAGGACAGTACTTACTTTCGGGGATGGCCGCAAATTCATAGAGGACTCTGATGACGTATTTGACGCCGTCATCATGGATATTACATGTCCACTGGAAGAAGGTCCTTCATATAAACTCTTTACCAGAGAATTTTACGAAATAGTGAGGCAAAAACTTACACCCCATGGTGTGTTGTCCATCCAGGCAAGCACCACTTCTCCAGTAGCTCTCAAGACATACACTGTTCTTAACAAAACATTGAAAGAGGTGTTTCCCAATGTATTCCCGTATGCTGCTAATGTGCCGTCCTTTGCTCTGCTTTGGGGTTTCTGTTTGGCCACAAATGACATTGATCCTGCTCAGGCAAGCGTGGAAGAAATAGATAGAAGGATATCTGAAAGGGTTAATGGCGAATTAAGGTTCTATGATGGTATTACACATCAGGCGCTCTTTAATCTTCCAAAATATATAAGGAAAGCCCTGAAAGAACAGACACACATAAACAGAGACAACAAGCCCATTATGGAGCAATACCCGGGCTTAGATAAGTAAGAATAATTGTAACTAATTTAACCAATAGAACTTTACCTTTTAAAGGAGGATAGAAAAATGCCTTATGAATTACCGTCACAGTTTAAGGATATTGCCAGGGAATACCCTGATGTATGCAAAGTGTTTGAGAATCTTGGCACACAATGTCATGAAGCAGGCCCTCTGGATGAAAAGACAAGAAGGCTTGTAAAACTTGGTATATCTATTGGTACCGGTTCCGAAGGCGCAGTACATTCTGCGGTTAGAAATGCGCTTAAGACAGGTGTATCGAAAAGAAGAAATTCTGCACGTCGGTATACTTGCTATCACGACAATCGGATTACCAAATGCATTAGCAGCGATGACGTGGATTAACGACTTGGTGGAAAAATCCTGAAAACTTAGATTAAATCTTTGGCTTAACTTATTGCCTATTACTTTTCCTGGAACGGACGGGATGTGTTTTAGGCAGTTCTCCCGCGATCTTAGCAGCATCCGGTGAACATTCAGGATGGCCCCACCCGCTTGCACTGGCACCGTCAGCCATGTCGTAGACAATATTATCATCTTTTGTCGGACTGACGCCTTTAGGAATATAGTCCAGGTTGAGTTTATGCCGAACCTTCCATGCAATATTGTGGTCTGCACATGAACTGTCACCGCTTACACCTATTGCTCCCAGAAGTTGACCACTGCTGTTGTATAACGGTAGACCGCCTCCAAATACATTTATTCCACCAATTTTATAACCAACCATAGGATCATTTATAGTACCTATATTTTCTGATGGTCCGCGATAAGCCACTTCTGTGTTAACTGGATTGCTATGCTGGAGACCGTACAAACTGCCGCCTGGCTGAACTGCTGAAAAAAGATTGGCTGTCGATAATGCCAGTTCAGGAAGGCTGAAGGCATTTGCCGTATTTGCTTTTTGTGCTGAAATAACTCGGCTTCCCGGCCACTGTTCACCCCTATCTCTACCGGAGAAAACTACGGCTTTTACAATTCCATCCCTGTCAACTATCGTTGCCCACATATTAAGTCCAAACCCACCATTCTTCTCTTTAACAATATTTTGCAGGGTTTCTTTGATTTCTGAATGTGTTGGCAGGGCATCGGCAAAAGATTGGAGTGGAAACATTGTTGACAATAACATAAATGTCAAAATGGCAAAAACTGCTTTGTTCTTCTTCATGATAACAACCTCCATTTTTTTAATCATATAAAGGATATTTAATATATATTTACCAGTAGAATGGAACGGAATAATAAAGATACATTTTGTCTAAGTCAAGTGAAAAGGGAAGGATATGGTATCTCAGATTTACAGGAAAGAATGAAAGGCGGTGTTAAACATCATTTAGCCAACCAGATAGTTTAAGTTTCTGATTTGCGGCAATAAATTGATTGACAAGGATAAGGGCCTGTAGGAAAAATTTACCACAAATATGTTGAAGTATTATACAGACTGATGAATAAGTGAATATGCAAACTGAAATGACCTATGGAAATAGCTACACTTAAGTATTGATATCACTGTAGCTTACAAGCTAATCTACATAGACACTCAAACACAAACTATAGATTCTGCTTTGGCATGAGTTTAGCATAAATAACGCCTAGCTTTATATCCGGTTAAGTACTAATTTCCAATATTCCCTGTATCAGTACGCCATTGTCAAACCAGGTTAGGCCGGTTTCTTTGCCGAACAGGAAATACCAATGACAGATGATAAGATTTCACTTTATCACAATAATGTAAAAGCTATGTTGGGTATATAATGGAAAAAGAAGAGAAACAAGACGACACTCAAACTGATGAACCTACAGGTAATGCAACTGAAGCAGTTATTGGAAGTCCTGCTGATACTGGAACCCTTACAGAGGAAGTGGACGACACTCAAATAGGCGACCAGGTGGATAGCGTAACTGAGGAAGTTCTCGAACCCGCTGCTGAGGTTGAGAACATTACTGAGAAAGTGGACGATATTCAAACTGGCGAACAGGTAGCAGAGGTAGCTGGGGCAGTTGATGATATCGAAAATCTTACTGAGGAGTTAGTTGATACTAAATCTGACGATCAGATAGATGAGATAGCTGAGGCTGATGAAAAGTCAAAAGGTATATTAGCTGAGGCTCGTGAAAAATCAGAAAAGATATTAACTGAGGCTAGTGAAGAGTCAAAAAAGATATTAACCGAGGCTCGTGAAAAGACAGACAAGGAAATTGCAGAGGTTGATGAAAAGTCAAAAGATATATTAGCTGAGGCAGTTCACGAAAGTCCTGCTGAAACTGAAATTCCTGTACAGGCAGGTGATACAGCTGAAGCTGACATAGAAGTCTCTCCGGCAGGCGACCGGGTAGAAGAGGTAACTGAGACGGTTCCAGAAAGCATGGACAATGTTGAAACCCTTACTGAGGGGGTAGTTGATACCAAATCTGATGACCAGACAGATGAGATAGTTGAAGCTGAGATAGAAGACTCTCCGACAGACGACCAGGTGGATGAAACCACTGAAGCAGTAATTGAAAGTCCATCTGAAACTGAGAGCCCTGCAGAGAAAGTAGACGATACTCAGATAGAAGACAAGGCAGTTGAAGTAACTGATGAAGTTCTCGAAGCCGCTGCTGAAACAGAAAGGATTATGGAAAAAGCGGAAGACGCCCAGACAGAAGATCAGACAGGTGAAGCAACTGAAGCTGTTGTTGAAAGTGCTGCTGAATCTAAAACCCCTGTAGAGGAAGTAGCCGATACTCAGATAGACGATCAAGCAGGTGATACAACCGAGGCTGTAGTTGAGGCGACTCCCGGAAGTACTGCTGAGACTGAAATTCCTGTACAGGCAGGTAATACTGCTGAAGCCGTCATTGAGAGCCCTGCTGAGGCTGAAAATATTAAGGAGAAGACAGATAGTGCTCAACCTGACGACCAGGCAGGTGAAGTAACTGAGGCGGTTCTCGAAACTACTGATGATGTTGAAAACCCTGCTGAAACTGAAAGCCCTGCTGAGGCTGAAAACATTGAGGAGAAGACAGATGATACCAAATCTGACGACCAGACAGATGAGATAGTTGTAGTTGATGAAACAGAGGACTCCCAGACGGACAATCAGACAGATGACACCACTGACGCGGTAGTTGAAAACCCTGCTGAAACTGAGAACCTTACCGAAGGAGCAGATGATACTCAGTGTGACAAACCAACTGCCGGCTCGATCAGGGCATTTCTCGAAGATGAAGATGAAGAATTTAATGAACTTACAGATCAAGCAGGCGATATTCAGTCAGATATCGATAGAGAAGCAGATATTAATGACTCTGTGATTGCAGGCCAGACGGCTGTTGCTCACCAAAAGGCGTCCTCTCGTATTAATAAGATGGGGATATTGATAACTGCTGTCATGATGGTTGCTGCCACTATTTTATTGTTACTTACAATTGTTGAAAGGAAATCTACTAAAGAAGCTCTTGTTAAAGCCAATAAAGCTGTTGCAGCTATAGAGTATTTACAAAAAGATTCCTTAAAAGCTAGAGACCAGATCGTACAGAGTCAAGTCCAGGGTAGAGATTTGATAATTGATGCGCTTTCATTAACACGAAACAGCTTAGAATTGGAACGTGCTAACACTGATGATGCAGAAGTAAAAAAGATAATAGGTGTTTTCATAAACGATATAGATGTGCGTATTGCAAAAATAAATGATAAAAATGATCTCTTGAGAAACAATTTGAAAGAAGCAGACTGAAACCACATTGTGGCAAAACTATGCTTTAAATGAATATTGTATTATGTCAAGTCTTCAATTCTGGCAATGTTGTAGTATAGTTCAAAGTTAAAAATTCGGAGTTTTAAGCCGTTATCAGTATCTCAAACCCTTCACATTCCGGTCATTTTCTTTCCTGACGCTGCATTACTCAGCAATCTTAAATCCTTACTCATAAGCCTTTAACGTCTACAACCCCTGTTTACTAATCCTCACTTTTCACAAATTCTGACACATCAAATTTGATTTTTCTGGAAACAACCATGAAATATTCCGGGAAGTTTTGAGTTTTTAGTTAAAGGCAATTACAAATATGACGATAATGATAGTAATAGAAAATTCTGGAGCTTCTATATGTATGATATTGCAGAAAAAAGAAGATTTAAAAGGATAGAAAAACCATATATGACGAGATTCCGGACTAAGCCGGGCGGAATCTGGGATATGGTTGCTGTAAATGATTTGGGTGCAGGAGGTATTTTCTTTAATTCCAGCAACAATTTCGAAGTAGGTACAGTCATGGATCTAAAAATTGGTTTTTCAAAATCTGCACCTGCTATAAAATGTGATGGAGTCGTTACCCGCGTGATAAGACATCCAGATACTCTTTTGTTTGGTATTGGGACTGCATTTTCGAAAATAGATGAACATGTGAAAGAGATGATAAATAAAGTTGCTGAAGTAAATCATAAGATCAATAAATTAAACTTTTCTGACATTGCAGCAACTCTTTCTCTTGCTTCATAGTATTTTATAAGAATGAAGAATTAATGAAATATAGTTAAAAACAATTTAGATAATAGGGGTATCTACATGAAAATTAATAGAATGCTTTCTCATATCTTCACCACTGATATTAGTGATGAAGAAATTACCAAGAAGTATGAAAAATCATTTCAAGAAATTCTCCAGGAGGAACAAGAGAAATTATTGCGGCTAATCTCAGAGGCAGACAAAACCATGGATATAAAGCAGCTTTACAGTAAATACAATCCAAGAATTACCGATGATACATTCTTTGGGGAATAGTTCTTCGTAAATTCGCACGACCAAATTACACTTCCTGTAATCTCTCCGTTTACACTATCAACCATCCGTAAAATCCCTTTTATGACGTTTTCGCAACAGGAATAACTTCCAATCCGGTAAGTTTTGCCAGGTTGCAGAATCTACACACGAGAAATCAGCAGTGAATTTATACTTGAAATAGGCATAAAATGGCTGTATCTTTCTATATTACTGGAATTTAACGTATTCATATACAGGAGTAATATTTGTCAAAATCTAAAGTTTTACTGATATTAGTTATTATATTTTCTGTGATCGTGTGTGTCCTCATAGGAGGGTATGTCACTCTCAAAAGGCTTACATCAGAAGAGGCAATCAAGGCAAGAATTACAAAGAGATTTGAAGCTCTCACCGGAGGCAAGCTGACCATAGAGCACGCTCATTTTGACCTGTTCAAAGGACTTGATTTGAGTGATTTTAAATTTGAGGGAAAAAATCCTGAAAATTTACGCTTAGAGATAGGAAAGATTTTTATCAGATATGAACCATTGGCCTTATTAAGGGGAGAGATTTTAATAAACAGTATTATGATTGTATCTCCTGAATTATCCATGGTCAGGGAAAAAGGTGCAATATGGAGATTTCTAAATGGTGTTAAGGCACTGTTAGATCACTCAGGAATAAGATATCCAACAGATCAACTGAGAAGGGGGGTTATTGTCAAGGCCGGTAATGTACATGTGTATGATGATGTAATATTCAGGGGAGGAGTTTTAGATATCGAGAACGTGGATTTGTTTGGTCAGCAATTAGGGGGTTCGTTAAGGGATATAGTTGTTAAAGGTATCATTAATGATGGGCTTTGGAAAGGATTAGAGCTTAATGCTGATTTTGATTTTGCCACACCGGAACTTAAGTTGGTAGCCCAAACAAGAGATAAGGCTATGACTGAAGAACTTATGAAAGAACTACCAGTAATAGGAGAAAAGTTCTGGAAGACATATTCACCTGTAGGAAAGTTTGATTTCGACTGTACTCTAGATTTTAACAATAAAGACCGTAAAAGGGAGATGGACTATTTACTGGAACTTGATGTTATTGATGGTGAGGTAACGTATATAAAGTGGCCGTTTTTAATAAAGCATGTTAACGGTAAATTAGAATTTTCCAGAGAGGGTACATTTTTAAAGAGCATGAAGGGAGATGTTCAGAATGAGGGTAAGCAGTCACAAGGAGAGATTGACGCTTTCTTTGAGTCTGGTAGTGCCAGGAAAAGTATTAATTTAACCATTCCAAACTTTAATATTACAAAAACACTTTTAGAAATGATTCCCGATATAGGTGAAAATGTATGGAAGGATTATAAACCGGAAGGCAATATAGACCTGACTATAAAATATGAAAGTAATGCAGACAAATCAGTAATTAACTATTCATCTGAAGCAATTTGTAAAGGTATTAAGGCAAGTCACTCGGATTTCCCTTGCGATTTGTCAAATATCACTGGATTAATAAAAAATGATGGAGATAGCATATATTTCAAGAATATGAGTGGATACCTCTTGAATGGGTCTAGGGTCAACCGCACAATATTTGATGGTGAGATGGATCTGAAAAGTAAAGAGAAGAGATTTACGATTTCAATTCCTAATCTGGATCTGACAGAAGAAATAATTAAAAGCATCCCGAGAAAAGGTGAAGAAATATGGTCTCAGAATAAACCTACAGGACAAGTTGATCTAACGATCAATTACATTGGTTATAAAGATAAAAGTAAAGACAAATACATGATAACAGCGGATTGTAAGGGAAATGAGATTGAAGCTACAAAGTTGCCTGTTAAGGTTTCAGATATTATGGGCAGGATTGTAATTGATAAGAATATTATTCAATTTAAGAGTCTGCAAGGTTATGTAGTTACCGGAAAACAGTTCTCACATGCTACTGCGAATGGTATTTTTGGTCTGGAAAACAGAAACAAGAAAATTCTTTTTAATGTTTTTGATCTAATGGTGACTGAAGAGTTATTAGGTAAATTTCCAAAATTACTTAAGAACGAATGGCTGAAAATCGAACCTGTTGGATGGGTAGATGTAACGCTCAATGATGAAATAGATGATATAAGTGGTGAGGATAGGCATACAATTTTCATTAATGCCAAGGGGTGCGAATTTGGATTTACTAACCTCCCAGTCAACATATCAGATATAGATGGAAGAATAAGCATCGATAAAGGGCAATTGACAATTAAGAAATTTAATGGAACGTGCTGTGGAGGCAAGGTAAATGGTTCTGTAGAGTTAGACAGTAAGTCTCCAGGTGGAGAATATTCCGGGGAACTTAATTTCTACGATATATCATTAAAAGAGTTGATGGAGAGTTTCATAAAAGAGCAGCAGGAATGGATTGGGGTCTGTAAGGGAGATATTGAGTTTCAAGGTAAAGGTAAAGATTTGAAGGGTTTTACTGCACAGGGTAGCGCTAAATTACGAGAGGGTCAGCTTGCTGAAGTACCGGTATTATTGAGCATTCTAAAGCTTTTGAATCTGTCCTTACCAAAAAAAGAATCATTTCATACTGCAAACTTAAAATATTCAGTGAAAGACAAAATCATAAATATTGAAGAGTTAGAGGTATTTAGTGATTCTGTCGAATTGGGTTGTATTGGAACGGTAGGCTTTGATAGCACAGTTGATTTGACAGTAGTAGCAGGTTTAAACAAAGAAACTTTCTCACAGATACCTTTTATTGGTGGATTAATGGATTTTGTGGTTGGCGGTGTCAGAAAGAAACTGACAAAGGTACAAATAACGGGAACACTCTCAAATCCAAATAGTAAAATGATTGGGCTCAAACCAATTACTGATCCTATAAAGAGAATCTTTGATGTACTGTCTACTACCGGAGAAAACAAGGGAGAGGAAACAAAAGAGGATACAAAACAGGAAGAAGAAGACATGTAGCAGATATGTGGATTGTCATAATTTCGAATATGTTTGGGTTAGGGCGTAATCAAAAATAGGGTGTGTACAAATGCGTAAATTGTGTATAATAAGAGCCTGACAAGTAAGAGAATAAAAATAGTAAACAGTATAAGTCAAAGATATGAAACAGCAGAAAAAAGAACCATTAAATAAGCAGTTTAACTTTCCCGTCTGGTATGTTCTCATCGCAGCATTTGTCCTTATGAGTCTCTCTTCATACCTTTTTAACCCTGTAGTTGGAAATATATCTTATAGTGAGTTTAAGGAATTGGTTAGAGACGGCAGGATTGAGTCATGCAAGGTTACATCCAGTCTTATAAAGGGGACATTGAAGGTGGATGACTATAGATCGGAAAAAAAGAAAACTTTTGTAACGGCAAGAGTTGATGATCCTGAACTCGTTAAAGAGCTTGAAGCCCAGGGCGTAAAATATTCCGGAAATTATGAGGATACATGGTTACAGCAGTTTATGTTTGCATGGATAATTCCTATTGGCATTTTCTTTCTCATATGGCGTTTTGTCTTCAAGAAGATGGGTGGGCCTACAGGCAGTATAATGTCATTTGGGAAGAGTAAGGGAAGAATTTGTGCTCAGGAAGATTTGAAATCTTCCTTTGATGATGTTGCAGGCATAGATGAGGCAAAAGAGGAGTTGCAGGAAGTAGTCGAATTCTTGAAAACACCTCATAAGTTCACAAATCTGGGAGGAAAAATTCCTAAAGGTGTGCTTCTGGTTGGTGCACCGGGGACGGGTAAGACACTCCTGGCAAAAGCGGTTGCCGGAGAGGCTGGGGTGCCGTTCTTCAGTATAAGTGGTTCTGAATTTGTTGAGATGTTTGTAGGAGTCGGGGCGTCCAGGGTAAGAGATATGTTCGGCCAGGCAGTTCAAAAGGCGCCGTGTATAGTATTCATTGATGAGCTTGACGCCCTGGGTAAGACAAGAGGCTCAAACCCAGTTGGCGGGCATGACGAAAGGGAGCAGACACTGAACCAGCTCTTGGTGGAGATGGACGGGTTTAATGTTAATACGGGAGTAATAATTTTAGGCGCTACAAATAGACCAGACAGTGTTGATCCTGCACTCCGAAGGCCTGGAAGATTTGATAGACAGGTGGTTGTTGACAAGCCGGATTTAAGTGGCAGGGAAGCAATCTTAGTAATTCACACAAAAGGTGTAAAACTTGACGAAAATGTAGATATTAAATCTATTGCGGCGATGACACCGGGCTTCGTCGGGGCTGATTTAGCAAATATAATAAACGAGGCTGCATTACTCGCTGCCAGACGTAACAAGGACAACGTTGGTATGAGTGAGATAGAAGAAGCCATAGAAAGAGTTATGGCTGGTCTGGAAAAGAAGAAAAGATTGATAAGCAAGAAGGAAAAGGAAATAGTAGCCTACCATGAATGCGGGCATGCACTGGTAGCGTCAACCCTAAAGACTACAGACAAGGTAAAGAAAATTTCGATAATACCAAGAGGCGTTGCGGCATTGGGCTATACCCTTCAGCTACCCACTGAAGATAGGTATATGATGACCAGAGAGGAACTGACGGACCGTATATCAGTTTTGCATGGTGGTAGAATTGCAGAGGAAATAATATTTGAAGAGGTATCTACAGGAGCGCAAAACGATCTTGAGAAGGCATCGGAAATAGCAAGAAGAATGGTCAAATATTATGGTATGAGTGATAAGCTGGGAATAGTTACCTTCGAGCTGGAAAATAAACCTGCTTTCATGGGTTGGGGTATGGGTTCCAATAGAGAATATAGTGAAGAAACTGCCAGGGAAATAGACATAGAGGTTAAGAAGATTGTTGATGATGTATATGCGAAAACCAGAGAAATGTTAGAGAAGCAGAAACCAATGCTTATTAAACTGTCAAAGATATTGATGGAGAAAGAGGTGATAGAAGAGGAAGAGCTAAAGAAGATCTTGAATGATGAAATAGAGGAAAGAACTGATGCAACTAGAGTCAATTAGTATTTGGTCATTACTGAGACATGGCCTGCATTATGTCGCCATAATTAATATATTTCTAATCACTGGTTCATATTCCAGTGAGATTTTTGCAAATAAGGTTCTCTCAGATACTTTTGTTTCTATAGCAAAGAATACCAAAGCGCCGGTTGTTAACATTCATACAACCCGGGTATTAAAGAAGAATACACCAAACAGAGGATTTAGAATAAAAAGTCAAGGTTCAGGTGTAATCTATAACAATGGTGGGTACATCATTACTAATAAACATGTGATAAAGGATGCGGGTGAGATTGTTGTCAGTTTGTACGATGGCCGGGAATTTAAAGCAGAATTAGTTGGTACTGATGCCAGGTCAGACATAGCAATATTAAAGATAGATGCTGAGGATTTGACACCGGCTAGATTTGGTAATTCCGATTCTCTGGAATTAGGAGAAATTGTTTTAGCAATAGGCAGCCCTCTCGGCTTAGGACAGACGATTACAAGCGGTATAATTAGTGCGAAAGGAACATCAAACGTACGGGTTACGGGAATTGAAGATTTTGTACAAACAGATGCCACCATTAATCCTGACAGCTATGGAGGCCCACTCGTTAATCTGAATGGAGAAGTGGTAGGTATCAGCACTATGCCGCCAAAACAAACAACGGGTTATTTCGGGATAAGCCTGGCTATTCCTGTAAATGTGGTGAGAAAGACAACTGAAGATCTGATTGAACATGGAAGGGTTACCAGGGGCTGGTTAGGTGTTACTGCTCAACCTATAACTGTGCAATTAAAGGAGGCTCTCGGACTCAAGAATAATTTAGGTGGACTAGTAAGCGATGTAGAACCAGACTCCCCGGCAGCAAATGCCGGTATTAAAAGCGGTGACGTAATAATTAAGTATAATGGTGAGGATATAAAAAACCTTCTCCATCTTAGAAGCCTCGTTAATAGAACGGTTGTCAACGAAGAGGTGGAGATGACAGTAATAAGAGGCGGTAAAGAATTAACACTTAATACTACGATACAGGAATCAAAAAAAGCTAAAACAGTAGGTAAAAGAGATTTATATAAAAGCCTGGGAATGGTTGTGCAAAATCTTACCGGTAAACTGGCAATCAAGCTGGGATACGAAGGTGAAGAAGGTGTGATTGTTACTAATATACAGAAGGGAGGTCCTGCATCTAAGGCTGGTTTAAACAAGGGCGATCTCATAATTGAAGTTCAACACAAGCCTGTAACAAGTGTTGATGGATTTCATCAGGCAATCTTGAAGCTTCAGCAGGAAGAGGATATATTGATGTTTATTAAGCGGCAGAACAGAACATCTAAGTTTATCATTTTGAAACAAAAAAAGGATGTTTAGTAGAAAAAGCGTGGTTATACAAATTTACTGATTTGAAATTACTAAACAGAATATAGATATTTACGATAATCAATGGCGCCATTGGAAAATAAATCTCCTGATGAAGTTAAGAGAATAGTAGAAGCCCTTTTGTTTGCCGTTCAAGAGCCTATTTCAGTATGTAAGATAAGTGAAATCATTGAAGGTACTGAGGCGAAAGAGATTCGGGAAGTAATCCAGCAATTGCGGGAAGAATACGACACACATGACAGGGTGTTTCAGATTGAAGAAATTGCTAACGGGTTTCAACTGCTCTCGCGCCCTGAATACCACGAGTGGATATCAAAGATACGTAAAAAAAGTGGTGAAAGCAAACTTTCACAACAGGCCCTGGAGACCCTGTCAATTATTGCATATAAACAACCTATTATTCGCGCGGACATTGAAGCAATCCGTGGTGTTCAATCCGGTCAGATGATCAGGACATTAATAGAAAAGGGGCTGGTAAAGATTACGGGACGTGATGAGGTGTTGGGCCGCCCGCTCCTGTATGGTACAACCACAAAGTTCCTCGACCATTTCGGCTTGAAATCGATTAAAGACCTTCCCAAAGTAGAAGATCTGGAAATGCCGTAAACGAATTTACACAGCCATCATGCCGAAGGATCCCAGGCAGCCATGTGTTTGAGTAGTTTCCATCTCCTCATTATGTCTGCCTCTGCCTGTTTCATAAGCTCCTTTGCAGCCTCCGGATTGCTCGACCTTAACGCCTTGTAACGATTCTCACGATAGGCGTATTCCTCAAACGGAGTTGAAGGGTCTTTACTGTTGATAACCAGTGGATTCTTGCCTTGTGCCTCGAGTTCTGGATTATATCGGTAGAGCGGCCAGTAGCCACTTGTTACTGATTTCTTCATGGCCTCTACTCCCTTGCTCATATCCATACCATGGGCAATGCAAACCGAATAGGCAATTATCAGGGCAGGGCCGTCGTAAGCTTCCGCTTCTGTGAATGCCTTAAGTGTCTGGGCCGGATTTGCGCCGAAGTTTACCTGGGCAATATAAACTTTACCGTAAGTTGACATTATCATGCCGATATTTTTTTTGGGGGTTTGTTTTCCACCGGCCGCAAACTGGGCAACTGCCCCTAAAGGTGTTGCCTTGGACATCTGGCCGCCGGTATTTGAATATACTTCCGTGTCCATAATCAACAGCTTTATGTTCTCCCCTGATGCAAGTACATGATCGACTCCTCCATAACCGATATCATAACCCCAGCCATCTCCCCCGATAGACCAGACACTCTTTTTAACAATATAGTCGGCAAGAGAAAGTAGATTTTTTGCATCTGAAGAGCCGTTGCCGGAGATCCTTTTCTTCAATTCTTCAACATGGCCTCGTAATTCATCAATACCCTCCTGTGTCGATTGATCCGCATTCTTGATAGAATCACTCAATCCTTTTAAATCACTATTCGAAGGATCTGATACAAGACGGTCAAGTAATTCTATTGCCTGTACATGAAACTTATCCATTGTCTGTCTCATGCCGAGGCCGAATTCGGCTGTATCTTCAAACAAAGAATTTGACCATGCAGGCCCTCTGCCATCATCCCTTGTTGTATAAGGTGTTGTCGGTAAATTTCCACCGTAGATAGAACTGCATCCTGTTGCATTTGCAATAATCAAACGATCACCAAATAGTTGTGTCATTAATTTTATGTAAGGAGTTTCTCCACAGCCTAAACAAGCGCCGCTATACTCAAAAAGCGGCTTTACAAACTGACTCCCCTTAACGCTTGAAACATTGAACCTGGACCTGTCAGTTTCAGGAAGATTGAGAAAGAAATCGTAGCTTTCCGCTTCTTCCTTGCGTACAGGTGCCTGAGGCTTCATGTTTCAAGCGTTAACACCTTCGATCTTGTTTCCATCTGCGTCTTTTTTCTGTCCCGGGCAATTAAATACGCATGAACCGCAGCCGGTACAGTCCTCGGGGGCGACTTGCACAGTAAATTTAAGCCCCTTCATGTCTTTGCCGGTAGCATCTACAGACTTAAATGCGGAAGGTGCATCCTTAAGCTCTGACGGATCGTATGCCTTTACCCTTATGCTCGCGTGCGGACAGACAAATGAACACTGAGCGCACTGAATACAGGCATCAGGTTCCCATATCGGTATATTAACACCGATATTACGTTTTTCATATTGAGTAGTGCCTGTAGGCCATGTTCCGTCGGCAGGCATTGCTGATACAGGGAGAGAATCTCCGTTGTCAGCCAGCAATTTGGCTGTTACGTTCTTAACAAATTCAGGTGCATGTTCAGGTACCGGAGGCCGCATGCATTTACAGCTGGTGGCTTTATCAGGGACCGGCACCTCGACAATATTCTGTAATGCCTTATCTACCGCTTCGTAGTTTAAATTAACTATGTCCTCACCCTTTTTCATATATGTCTTTTTTATCTCAGTCTTTATCGATTTAACAGCATCCTCTTTAGGGATGATTCCGGAGATAACAAAGAATGCTGTCTGCATTATCATGTTTATCCTTGCGCCAAGACCAATTTCTTCGGCGAGCGAGATGGCGTCAATAATATAGAATTTCATCTTCTTTGAGATAAGATGTTCCTGTACTTCAACAGGCAGCGTATCCCATACATCATCCTTATTGTGCGATGTTGTAAGAAGGAATATCGCTCCATCCTCGGCATTTGAAAGCATGTCTATCTTTTCAGGAAATGAGGGATTATGGCATGCAATGAAGTTTGCCTTTTTGATGAGATATGGTTTGTGAATTCTGTCCTTTCCGAAACGAAGATGAGATACAGTAGTTGCACCTGATTTCTTCGAATCATACACGAAGTATGCCTGTGAAAAATTATCTGTTTCCTGCCCGATAATCTTAATGGTATTCTTATTTGCACCTACAGTACCGTCAGCTCCCAGGCCGTAAAACAGCGAGCGGAATTCATTTTTTTCGCCTATATCAAAAGACTCATCAAATTCAAGACTGGTATCACAAACATCGTCTTTGATTCCTATTGTGAAATGGTTTTTTGGTTTATCCTGTGAGAGATTATCAAAAATGGCCTTTACCATTGCAGGGGTGAAATCCTTTGAACCCAGACCATAACGTCCACCGATGACTTTTGGATACCCTTGTAATTTGGATATGCCCCTGTCCATCATCTCACCAATGGCTGTCCTGACGTCCAGATATAAAGGTTCCCCAATTGCACCAGGTTCTTTGGTACGATCAAGTACTGCAATAGATTTTACGCTTGACGGTAAACTCTCAGAGAAGGCGTTTATGTCAAACGGCCTGTAAAGCCTTACAAGAACGATTCCAAGTTTCTCTCCCTTTGCATTAAGCGTATTAACTGTGTTCAGGGCCACCTCAGCGGAAGAACCCATAACGACAATAATACGTTCTGCATCCGGGTCACCCAGATAATCAAATAGTTTATATTTCCGTCCTGTTATACCGGCAAATCTGTCCATTGCCTTCTGTACGATATCAGGGGTTGCATCATAATATTTGTTGACAGTTTCTCTTCCCTGAAAATATACATCCGGGTTTTGAGATGTGCCGCGAAGGGCTGGGCGGTCAGGCGTAAGCCCTCTTTTTCGGTGAGCAATGACATGGTCATCGTCTATCATGGCACGCATATCGTCAAAACTGACTTCTTCGATCTTCTGCACTTCGTGGGATGTTCTGAAGCCGTCAAAGAAATGCATAAATGGAATTCTGGACTCAAGTGTGGCTGCCTGGGCGATGAGTGCAAAGTCCATTGCCTCCTGCACATTCTGGGAACACAGCATGGCAAAGCCTGTAGAACGTGCAGCCATTACGTCTGAATGGTCTCCAAATATTGACAAGCCTTGAGCCGCAAGGGAACGAGCTGTTATGTGAAACACAGTTGGAGTTAGCTCACCTGCGATCTTGTACATATTAGGGATTATTAATAAAAGACCCTGAGATGCTGAAATTGTAGTGGCCATAGCACCGGTGGTGAGGGAGCCGTGTACTGCTCCGGCAACACCTGCCTCTGATTGCATTTGACTGACCTTTGGTACAGTCCCCCATATATTTGCCTGTCCTTTTGCAGATTTTGCATCACATATTTCTGCAATAGGCGATGAAGGTGTTATTGGATAAATCGTAATAATTTCATTAGTAGCGTGTACCACATGAGCGCATGCAGTGCAACCATCAACTGTTACTGTCTTACGGCTCATAAGTTTCTCCTTGTGCTAGCTTAATTTGAAAGCTGATAGTAATCAGCATAAATTTATTTCCAATTTAGTTAAGAATGTCAAATATAATGTATTTATCAGGAAAGTAAACAAAATTTTGATGTATGATAAGAGGGTATTAGCCAAATCTCACATCTGCGGTCATCAGCAATAATTTTCTTGCCATTTTCCCTGACTTTAATAACATGAATGAGAATCTTTATTATTTTTAAAGAATATGCTAACATTATGTTACATATACCTCAACAAAGACGATTAAGCCAGGTTTTATTGATGTCCAGATGCTAAAATACCTGGAATTTCATTAACGATTGATTAAAATAAAGGGGTTATACGGCACTTATTCTATGAACGTGGCTAGTGCTAATCATATTTTTAATACTAAGTACTTAGTAATAAGTACTAAAACCGGAACCTTTTTGTTCCATAAATTGTTGTAAAAGGTGCTGAATGGAAGAGTCTGCCAAAAAAGAAGACAAAATCAAGGAATTTGAATTAGCCGCTCTGGAACACATTGATTCACTCTTTAACGTTGGAATGAGGATGACGAGAAACAGGGAAGAGGCTGAGGATCTGGTACAGGAGACATATCTTAAGGTACATAGGTTCTCACATACATTTAAAGAAGGTTCCAACCTGAAAGCGTGGCTGTTTAAAATATTACGTAATACCTTCATTAATACATTTAGAAAGAAGATAAGAGAGCCGAAAGAAGTTCATTGTAACGAGGTTGAAGATTTCTATTTATTTCACAAAATAAAAAGTGATAGAGCAAGCGAAGATTATCCAAGTGGAAGTTCCACAGATATTTATGAGTTTTTAGAAGATGAGGTGAAGAATGCAGTTGATAATTTGCCGATTGCTTTCAAGGAAGTTGTCTTATATTCGGATATTGAAGAACTCAGCTACGGAGAAATATCAGAGATTATCGAATGTCCGATAGGGACGGTAAAATCAAGGTTATTCAGAGCAAGAAGATTATTGCAGAAATCATTATGGAACTATGCAAATGAAAGAGGTTATTTAAAAGAAAAACAGGGGGGACGGAAATAAAATGACGACTTGTAATGAAGCGATTGAACAGCTCCACGAATTCCTGGATAACGAACTTGATGATGGCAACCACTCAACAATTAAGCAGCATATCGAAATGTGTCATAAATGTTGTGAGAAGTTTGAATTTGAGCAAAATCTGAAGAAAATTATTAAAAACAAAACATTCCTCCACAAAACACCTCAGCCTTTACTGCAAAGCATTGCAAGCCAGTTGGCAGACCTGGAAGAAGAGCGCAGCCAGCCGGAACAAATAGTTTTGGAACCAAAGGTAAGGCACCACACAGGAATCTTTGGGTTCTTTACATTAAGGCCGGCATTTGTAACAATGGCAATATTGTTGCCTATAACAATTACCTGTCTTGCTGTTTACCTCGTTTTTCTCAGGCCAACAGGTTTTTCACCTATTGTTCAGGTGGCAGCAGAACGCCACGATAGTTTCGTTAATGATAATATGCGTCTTGACCTCGTCAGCTCAGATAGAAATGAGATAAGCAGGCATTTTAAAAACTTACAACGATCGAATCTTGCCATAAATGTACCGGAATGTAACGGTCGTGATACGAAACTCCTGGGCTGCAAGGATTCCAGTTTTGCAGGGAAAAGGAGTGCTTACGTTGGATTAAGCGGTAACCATAACAAGATATCTCTAGAGATGGTAAATGGTTCAGACATGAATTTAAACAAACTGAATCATGAGATATTCAAAGGCAAGTCATACCACTTTGGAAAATACAAAGGATACAATGTTGTTTTATGGAGACAAGGTAAGACGCTGTATAGCATGACTTCAACAATGAATAGAAGAGACCTTATGCGTGTTGCCAGCGAATCCATACGTTAGTATAATACCCGCCTGTCGGACAGGCAGGAAGGATGTGTCATAAGTGTTTTTGTGCGGCGGCTACAGTTAATTCAGCCTTAACTCTTACTCGTGCGAATTAATCCACCCTTGTTTTAAACATGAGCACATGTCTTGTCATATTCGCAAAGAGCCCGATTCCCGGCAAGGTCAAAACAAGACTCACTCCACACATTTCTTCCACAAAAGCTGCTGAACTGTACGAGGCATTTATTGTCGACACATTAGATACGGCACTTAAACTGAAATGTGAGAGGATTACCGTTGCATATTCACCAGATTATGCTGAGAAAACATTCCAGAGATTGTGCGGGCAGTCAGTAGATTATTTACCACAGAAAGGGTACAATCTTGGAGAAAGAATGAAGAATGCCTTCAAGCGCTCTTTCGATAAAGGCTTCAGAAGAACAGTAATCATAGGTACAGACAGTCCAACTCTCCCTTTGTCATACATACAGGAAGCATTCGATGTATTAAAAGAGGTTCCTGTTACAATAGGTCCTACTTTCGATGGTGGCTACTATCTTATCGGGCTTTCAGCACAGGAAGATGCTCTCTTTGATAATATCGAATGGAGTACATCAAGCGTATTCAGACAGACCCTTGCAAGGATAAAGACTGCAAACAAACAGTTGAACATACTCCCCCCCTGGTATGATGTTGATACTCCGGATAGCCTTGAGTTCCTGCGATCTCACCTTCTGTCAATGAAAATGAGTGGTGATGAAGATATTCCCGAAAAAACCTTGCGATTCTTGAGGATATAAATAGTTATGATTAAGGCTGTAATATCCAGATATTATTTCACAAAGATTGTCCTATGTTTGCTGTTAACATTTCTCTTTCACATCTTTCATGACAGGAATGTATACCCAGATACAAATAAATTTGAAGGAGAGGTGCTTAAGTACAATATCGGTTTCTGGCTTTTCAAGAAGGTGGGGACTGCCACATTTAAATGTGAAAAAGACGGTGAAGCCCTGGTTGTAACGATTGACGCCCAAACATCAGGATTTCTTGATAAGATTATTCATAGACACAACATCTATAGAACAACCATGATAATTGATGATATTACGAACAGGCTTAAGCCAACCAATTCGTATGAAAAAAAGGTTAAGAGGAAAAAAGAGCGGATTATGGTTGTTGACTACGATTACATAAATAATATTTGCAATTATAAAACATGGAGACGTGGAGTAGTTCACAAAGAAGGAAGCCTTAAGCTGGACCCGGAAGGGTGCGATGACATGATTTCAGTGACTTACAACTTCCGTAACGAAATATACGGTGAGGTGAAGGAAGGCTCCAGTTTCAATATTACTACTGTGTATAAAGATAAATCTCCAAACTTTAGCGCTAATGTTCGTTCTGCTGAGGATTCGGATGAGCTATCCAAATGGCAGGATATTATTCCTGACATAGAATACGTAGTAGATATAGCATTAGCCCCTGAACTCCTTGACTCAAAGGAAGGCAAGCTTATCGTATTGCTTACGGAAGATTTAATACCAGTTGGATATGTGGCAAAAGATGTTATCGGATTCGGTGATTTGTATGGCGTTTTAGACCGAGAGATAAAGTAGCCGCAACCTTCAGGTTGCATGATTTACAGGATGATCGGGGTATAAATAAGAAGCAAGACACAAGAATCTATAGCCTTCGTAAGGTGGATTAAGAGATAGCAATTCACCTTTATCCTGTTATGTTCAGGTCGCGGCAAAATTGTTTATATTGGATCATAATAGGGACAGCGCCTATTTTATGTTTTTTCGTGGCCTCCCCCATGGTAAAGCCCTTAACCTTCTACCAAACAATCTCTCAAACTTTTTCATAAAACTATCGTTACCGCAAGGCCTTCCCGTCATTGAACATTTCCTTATGTTCATTATGATTTGCTCATCTTCTTTTTCTCTTAAATACTCAG
>JAANXD010000066.1 GCA_018263435.1 Candidatus Scalindua arabica
TTTTTTCTTAGCGAACTTAGCTTGTGCCGTGAAGTTAAAGAACGAAGTTCTTTAACATGTCGTAATAAAGATGATACAGCAATGGAAGCGCTACCCATTGTGAAGTATCGGCAACACCATACAGGTGGGGTTGCCAAACCGCTCTACGCTGCAAAAGCTGCAAAGCCGCTGTGGTGAACGGATAGAGAAAAGGTGAGGACGACTCATCAGGTGTGACTTTAAGAGATGAATGCAAATGAATCGCTGAAGAAGTAACGAAACCGCATAAGTTGTAGGGCAAAATCGCATTGTGCTGAGGATGCAGAGATAAGCATAGCGGAAACCTGTTTACTGGCTATGTGCCCACCGTTATACAGGCGACATGACTTAAAGTCAGGCTTTATTATGGAACACGGGATATCCGTTTCAGGGTAACGGCTGTGAAAAAAAAAAAGTCGTGAAACGGAAGTCGGACTAAGCCATACGAGTGATGATATTCTGTGAAAGCAGAAAAGAGCAAAGGGCTTAGGTTATTCAGGGAAATATTCACTACAACAACCTTACAGAAGAAGGGGAAAAAAAAAGAAGTGAGGGAAGATTAACAAATGAATATCCACGTATGCAAAACAGTGCCAATTGAGTACAGCTAGGTGTTAAACGCAGTGGCAAAACTCAATTCGATAAGACAAGCTAACCCAGCATGTTTTGTCACTGGAACATGGGATACTTTTGAAGCATATCAAGAATAACACGAGCCGTATGACGGGAGACTGTCACGTACGGTTCTGTGAGAGGCTTGGAGGTGAAACTCCTCCTTGCCTACTCGGCGGCTTTGCGTGAGGATTAGGAATTTGAAAGGGATTAATTTATGGAAAAACAGAAAATATTTGAAAATGTGTGGTTAAGAACGTTTGCTATATTTTGTGCACTGGCTCTATTCTTCACATTATGCTATTTCCTGAAAGGTATCCTGATATCGCTTTTCCTTGCCTTTACCATTGCATATATATTTGATCCCGTAGTGGATTTTATATCAGATAGAAAACTTATATTTTCAAAAAAGTGTGTACCACGCGGTCTTGCGATAGCTGTACTTTTAACAGGAATAATACTAATAGTGGGAGGGTTATTAACATACACGATTCCCAAAACGGTCAGCGGAATTCAGAGTGTTGGGGTTGCCTTAAAGAAGCAATATCCAAAATATCAGGAAAAAGTGGGAGTAATAATAGAAGAATATAGTGATACTGAGGTTGGAACATTCCTCAAATCAAAACTGGGAATTCAAACCATTAAAGAAACGGAAATAAAAGAGAAAAAACCACAGGAACAAGAGGAAAAGGAAGTAAAAAGAATAAAAACCAAAGAATCATCTAACGTAAAATACAATATTCCGAAGCCTTTGCTTAATATGAGAAAGTATGTACCGCAAGCTTTGAACTTTGTATTGGGAATCGTAAAAAATGTATTTTACAGTACATTTGGTTTTTTTGGAATAGTTATGAACGTTGTTGTATTTGGAGTTGTCATGGTATATCTCCTGAAGGATTTTGACATAATTATATCAAAGGGTAGAGAATTGCTGCCGGTTTCTAAAAAAGAGAAAGTATCTGATATAATGAGCAGGATAGATGGAAACCTTAAAGCATTCTTCAGGGGTCAGTTTACGGTTTGTATTATTTTGTCAATTATCTATGGTATAGGACTCTCAATCATAGGAGTACCTATGTCTTACTTGATAGCTATTATAGGAGGATTTGGAAACATTATACCCTATGTAGGTATATTGCTGGGCCTTATACCGGCCCTACTCCTTGCTTTTATCCAATTTCAAGATGTGTCACATTTGCTGCTTGTCGGGCTGGTTTTTGGTATAGGACAATTTTCCGAAGGTACTGTAATAACACCGAAGATTGTGGGTACTAAACTGGGGCTGAATCCGGTTGCCATCATACTGGCAATCCTGATTTGCAGTCAGATATTGGGGTTTTTAGGACTTTTACTTGCCGTGCCTATTGCATCTGTAGTTAAGGTATTAATTGACGAGGGAATTATTAAATATAAAGAGACAAAGCTTTTTAAGGGCGGCTAGGCACGAATTTCACGCCCGCCTGTAGACTGTGTCATAATTGTCATCCCTAATTCATTTCGGGATCTCTTAAGTTGCTAAGTCGTTGTAAACATTAGATCCTGAAACAAGTTCAGGATGACAAATTGGCCGTTTTTGCTATTGTGACACAGTCTGCTGCCGGACGGGCAGGAATTTACACTAATTAATTTTAATTTAATATATCTGTAATTCCACAATCCTTCAATCCCTCAATCTTCAATTGCATAGCGAAGCGGAGCTAATTTACATAAGATGTCTATCTTCAAATTATCAGCAGAATACGAACCCCAGGGTGATCAGCCCGAGGCGATAAAGAAATTAACAAGGGCCTTTCAATCAGGTGAAAAATTCCAGACCCTCATGGGAGTAACAGGTTCGGGAAAGACCTTCACCATGGCAAACGTCATAAAAGCCCTGGGCAAACCAACACTCGTGATGTCCCACAACAAAACTCTCGCCGCACAGCTTTACAGCGAATTCAAGGAGTTCTTCCCGGAAAATGCAGTAGGTTATTTTGTTAGTTATTATGATTATTATCAGCCGGAGGCCTATATTCCGCAGAGGGATATTTATATTGAAAAAGAGGCGACAATAAATCAGGAGATAGACCGCCTTCGCCTGGCGGCAACAAGCGCACTGATGTCGCGTAAGGATGTGATATTAGTGGCGAGTGTTTCATGTATTTACGGTCTGGGTTCGCCGGAGGAGTATCAGGAGATGTATGTGCAGATAAAAAAAGGGCAGGAGATAGAGAGAAACACACTTCTCATGAAACTCGTAAATATTCTTTACGAGAGGAGTGATATTAAGTTTGAACGCGGTGTGTTTCGTGTTCAAGGTGATGTGATCGATGTGTTTCCCGCTTATGAAAAATTTGCCTATCGTATTGAACTGTTTGGGGACGAGATTGACAGGCTATCAATTATTGACCCATTGACCGGTGACAGGTTAGGTGATGAGATGGAAGAGATCGCCATCTATCCTGCCAAGCATTTTGTAATGCCGGAAGGTAAGATAGAAGGCGTTATCGAATCAATTGAAAGGGAGCTGGTTGCATGGTTGAAGGAGTTACGTTCTCAAAAAAAAGATTTCGAGGCACAGCGCCTGGAGGCAAGGACACGTTACGATATGGAGATGTTGTCAGAGATAGGTTATTGCCACGGTATTGAAAACTATTCTCGGCATATCAGTGGGCGGGCACCGGGAGAGCGGCCATACTCATTGATTGATTATTTTCCAGATGAATTTCTCATGATCGTTGATGAGTCGCATGTCGCAGTTCCTCAGATTCGTGGTATGTATGCGGGGGACAGGTCACGAAAGGAAACTCTCGTGAAATATGGTTTCAGGCTTCCTTCGGCGCTGGATAACCGGCCCTTGCGTTTTGATGAATGGGAATCAATGGTTGATCAGGTGTTGTTTGTTTCGGCAACACCATCGGAATATGAGATAGACAAGCGCAATGGCAAGGTAGTTGAGCAGATAATAAGGCCGACAGGGCTTGTTGATCCAATAGTGAGGATATTGCCTGCTAAGACTCAAGTTAAAGACCTGCTTCAACAGATCAGGAAGAGGGTCGACAAGAAAGAACGTGTACTTGTAACTACACTGACCAAGCGGCTTGCGGAAGATTTGAGTGAATACATAAAAGAAGAGGGAATTAAAGGAATGTATTTGCATTCAGAATTTAACGCTATTGAGCGGGTAGAGATACTTAAAGACCTCAGGCTTGGAAAGTTTGACGTAGTTGTAGGTGTAAACCTGCTGAGAGAAGGGCTTGATCTACCGGAGGTATCATTGGTAGCAATACTTGATGCTGACAAGGAGGGATTCCTTCGTTCCGAGACATCTCTCATACAAACGATTGGACGGACTGCAAGAAACGTAAATGCAGAGGTTATATTATATGCTGATGAGGTAACGCAGTCCATGCAGAAGGCGATGGATGAAACTGAGAGAAGGCGCAGGATTCAGCTTGAACATAATAAACAGAATAATATTACACCACAGACTATTCGCAAGGGAATTAGAAAAAGTATTGAAGATGAAAGCGCTTCAAAAAAGATTGCAAGGCAGATGGTTAAAGAAGATGAGGCTGAATACGTAACTCAGGAATATATAAGAGAACTTGAAGAAGAAATGCTTCAGGCAGCCAGCGATCTCAACTTTGAAAAGGCAGCTGAAATACGTGACAGGGTTATCAGATTACAATCAGAGACAGAGGTAGAACATGCAGGTAGAGCTTGATCTTGAGAAAATAAAAGACATCGTTCAGTTGGCTATTAAGGAAGATATCGGCGGCGGAGATATTACCTCTAAGATATTCATTCCCGATGGTTCCGAAACAGAAGGATTGTTAATAGCGAAGGAAGCTGGTATTGTTGCAGGTCTGCCGGTTGCCGGATATGTCCTGTCACAAATAGATGAGAGTTTGATTTTCACTTCAAATATTGAAGATGGTTCAATGGTCGAGAAAGGTACAATAATTGGTAGTGTTAAAGGTTTTACCTTATCATTGTTGTCGGCAGAAAGGCTGGTGCTGAATTTTCTGCAGAGACTTTCCGGTATTGCGACTGCCACAAACATGTTTGCTGAAAAAATCAAGGGATATAGGACACAGATAATGGATACGCGTAAGACCGCACCGGGGTGGCGTTACCTTGAAAAATATGCCGTGAGGGTTGGAGGAGGGATAAATCATCGTATGGGATTATACGATCAGATTCTGGTAAAGGATAACCATCTAAAGACTATGGGATCAGAGAAAGAAAATGGCACAATAGGACGTCTTGTAAGCGAGGCAAGAGAGCAAGTAAAAAATGGAACACTTATAGAAGTCGAAGTGGAAGATCTATGCCAGATCAAGGATGTGGTGGATGCAGGTGTTGACATAATATTGTTTGACAATATGGAACCGTCAAAGATAAGAGAAGCCGTTGACATAGTGAAGGAAATCGAAAAGAATCAAGAAGCAAGAACAGGTAAGGCTATCCTGACAGAAGCTTCTGGCAATATTACCATTGAAAATGTTGAAGAATATGCGGTTGCTGGAGTGGACAGAATCTCGGTTGGCACAATAACTCACTCTGCCAGGGCGTTNGACATATCTTTTGATATAAACTAAAGATCACAAATTTGAGTTCAAACGTGTAACTTCCATTAGTAGAACCAGGGGGGATAATGTTAAAAGAAAAAGTCGTTGGGTTTTTGTCTTTTAAAACCCAACCTAACTAAATATATCAATCGGAGTAATAAAACCCTGGAAGGAGGTCTGTTTTTATGAGAAAAATAATCTTTACAATTTTTGCTTTTGTTGCATTAGTTCTGTTTATGTCAAGCCTGAAGGCAGAAGATGCTCAGGAGCAGTTACAGGCGGCCATTGCGGGATTAAGAAAAGAGATTAGGTCTGACGTTACGGTGGAAAATCCTGGAACCATTACTGGTACAGTAAAGTGCAGAAGGGTGAGGCATTCCGGGGATGCCGTTGTTTATATTGAGAAAGTTGGAGATAACAAATATGATGCACCGACTGAACACGGTATTGTTGACCAGCAGAACCTGCTTTTTATACCTCATGTACTAGCTGTTCAGAAAGGTACAACAGTTGATTTTCCAAATAATGATCAGGTAAGGCATAATGTGTTTTCACCTCCTGATTGTTGCAATCAATTTAATTTAGGAACTTATGATGTTGGCGCATCAAAACCTTATACGTTTACTGAGTCATGTGAGGTGCCGCTACTTTGTAATGTGCATGCTGAGATGGCTGCATTTATACTCGTTTTGGATAATCCGTATTTTAAAGTTACTACGAAGGATGGGAGCTATACGATTAATAACGTGCCAGCCGGGACATATAAGCTGAAGACATGGCACGAGAAACTTAGAACTGAAGAACAGGATGTAACAGTAGAAGGCGGCAAAACAGTAGAGGCTGACTTTTTATTAAAGAAACGTAAATAGCTCCATCTCAAGTTAAATAGCAAATAAAAAGATAGATCAGTTTTGTTTGACAATGTGTCGACAGATGATTTGGTAGATTATTTAACAACTGACATTTTGTCAAATGATGATATTTTTATGATGTAATTGATGGTATGCGGTAATTTTGAGTTTTGTGTATCATATGTATTATAAGGTACTTACAGAAAGGGATGTAATGACTAAGCTCCTCCTGGTAATTTGGCATTATACTTGCGAAACCCTAAGGCTCTACTATATAAAAGATGCTTTATATATTATCATAATAAGGGGG
>JAANXD010000067.1 GCA_018263435.1 Candidatus Scalindua arabica
GGTCCCAACGGCGCAGGGAAGACAACTCTTCTAAGGTCAATATTGGGAATGTTAAAACCTATAAAAGGTGAAATTACGTTCAATGATAATGGAAAGGGATATAAAAAATGTATTGGATATGTCCCACAGCATGCATCTGTAGACGAGATCTTCCCTATTACGGTACTGGAAATGGTCCTCACTGGAAGATATGAAAAGATGGGACTTTTTAAAAGGCCAAAAGAAGTGGACTATAAAATAGCAGAGAAAATGCTGAAAAATGTAGGTATAGCAAACCTGGCAACCAAAAACTACAGGGAACTATCTGGAGGCCAAAAACAGCGCACATTAATAGCAAGAGCTATGGTAGGCGAACCAAAGATTCTAATACTTGATGAACCTGTAGAAGGAATGGATATCCAGGGTGAGATAGCCATAATGGAACTTATTAAGACCCTGCATGCCGAATATAAGCTCACAGTAATATTAGTTAGCCACAATCTTAATATCGTAGCTAATTACGTAAAAACACTGTCTATTATCGATAAAAACACTCTAAAACTCGGACCGGTTGATTCAATGCTTAACGAAGAAACTTTAGCTAAAGTCTATGGAATCAAGGCTAAGATTGCAAACATTTCCGGACATAAAGTAATTATTCCAGAATTAAATGAATGACTTTTTTACAAATATAGAATTCTTTAAATATCCAATTATTTGTTCTGTACTCGTAGCTCTGGTATGTTCATACCTGAGTGTATATATCGTTCTTAAGAGAATTGTTTTCGTCAGTGTGGCTGTGACACAGGTCTCATCTGCAGGGATAGCACTGGCATTTATAACAGCTCTAAATCCCACACTCATTTCACTAATATTTACTTTCCTCGGAGTTGCCATATTTTCAACCAGATATGCAGAAAGAAGGCTTTCAAATGAAAGCATAATCGGTATGGGATTTGTCGTGGCAAGTGCTGTTACAATACTTCTTGTATCTAAAAGTGCCAAAGGAATACATGAAATTGATGACTTACTTTTTGGTAATGTACTTGTAGCAACACCTTATCAGATATATTTAATGGCTATAATTATTTCATGTATCTTTACTGTTCATATCCTATTCTACAAGAAATTCGCATCAATCACACTTGATTTTGAAATGGCAAAAACTTCTGGTATGAATGCACGGTTTTGGGAACTTATGCTCTACCTTACAATTGGTGCCGCTATTTCTATTGGAATACGGACTGCTGGAAATTTACTTATTACCTCATTTTTGACAATTCCTGCCGTGAATGGGTTACTCATTTCAAACAGGATGAAGACTGTTTTCATAATAGCCATGTCCATTAGCGTAACATCTGCTTGTATAGGATTTTTTCTGTCGTATGTCTTCGATTTTCCAACATCACCATGCATAGTTGCAACTCTGTTTATCATCTTATGTTTAACGTTACCTTTCAGATTTCTTCAAAGAAAGTCATAGAACTTGGATTAATAACTACTTACTTGAGTTGATTTCCTTTCATCTTAACTGAACGATTCTTTAAATTAAGTTATTGTATCTACACTATGTCGATCGGAAATCTATTTTGTGATCAAAGGTTGACTTCAATTCATTGTTTGATTAATATTTAGATATAACCATAACTTAATCAGGAGTGGCATTATGATGCTGGTAACAGGGGGTACAGGATTTGTCGGAAGAAACATTGTACGATTACTTGTGGAAAAAGGCCAAAAAGTAAGATGCCTTGTTCGTGAGTCCTCTCCCAGGGATGTACTTGATGGCCTGGAAGTAGAGTTTTGTACCGGTGATATTCTTGTCCCTGACACACTTAAGGAAGCATTCAATGGCATTGACACCGTTATACATCTGGTGGGGATTATAAAGGAAATAAAGGGGGCAACATTTGAGAAAATTCACACTGAAGGAACAAAGAATGTTTTAGAGGCGGCCAGAAATGCAGAAATTAAGAAATACATACATATGAGCGCACTGGGGACTAGGCCAGATGGTATAAGCCGATATCATAAAACAAAGTGGCAGGCCGAAGAGGCCGTGAGAAACAGCGGCCTGAAATACGTAATCCTCAGGCCTCCAATCATCTGCGGAGCTGATGATGAATTTGTAAATATGTTTGCAAAAATGATCAGGCAGACATTCATAACCCGCATAGTACCCGTGATAGGAAAAGGCAAATCCAGGATGCAACCGATTTACGTTGGCGATGTTGCACACTGTTTCTATGAGGCAGCAGTCAATGACAACATTTCAGATAAGACTTACGAAATCGGCGGCCCGGATGCAATCTCGTTTAACGAAATACTTGATACGATCATGAAGGTTCTGCAAAAGAACAGATTCAAGATACACCTGCCAGTAGCAATGTTTAAGCCTCTCGCCTTCTTAATGGAGAAAACATCGTCAAACCCACCCTTGAACAGGGATCAACTAATCATGCTCAGAGAAGACAACGTCTGTGACATTACGGAGATGAAGAAAGTTTTCAAGATACAGCCAAAACCATTTGAAGATACAATCAGG
Source organism: Candidatus Scalindua arabica (assembly GCA_018263435.1). GTDB lineage: Bacteria > Planctomycetota > Brocadiia > Brocadiales > Scalinduaceae > Scalindua > Scalindua arabica. Next base: position 2,525 of record JAANXD010000067.1, read on the forward strand.
ACATACTTGTAAATAAGGTAGGAATTGAAATGGTTTTCTTACTGCAGGCTGGATACAAGATCTTTCAATATTTTCTTTAGTTCCGGGTCATACTGCTCTGACAGGCCCAATCTTTTTGCCTGTGACTCTAATGCAATCTTGAGTATCATCTTTTCCTTCGTCTTAACAGCCAGTTCTCTCAGCAACTCATCATTTCGACTTTGCAGTACACTCAATTGCAATCCATCTTCATTACCTTCTTCATCACCTATTAAGGGATCAGTTTCATTCACCCCAACCATCTTAAATGCTTCCTGTAAAATATTGACATCCCTCTCCAATGTCTTTATAGTCTTTCCAAGGGAAGCATATTTATCTTTAATGGTTGAATAATCTTTGGTTATTCCCCTTTTCTCCAGACTCAGATCATATCGCATGGCCTCCAGCTCCTTTGTCTTCATATCCAGCTTTTTAATATCCTGCTCAAAATCATAGAGCTTTTGCTTTAATGATGCTGTCTCAGCAACCTTGTCACTATATTTATCCATAAACCTTATAGAGACCAATATGCATACTACGCATATAATGATCAACACGATACAAGCAACAAGGATCCTTTTGATTTTTTCATCCTGCCCTGATTTCATAACTTTCACAATTATTCCTTTTGATATTTTTGTTCAAGTTTAATATATTAATACGACATAAACATTACAAGCAAATTTTTAAGAAAGTGGAGTCCGAGTTGGCAGATAAAGACAAGAAAACACCCCTATATGACGTACACGTAAATCTCCGGGCAAAGATTGTAGATTATCATGGGTACCTTATGCCTCTGGAATATAGCAGAATTATAAGTGAACACAGAAGCGTAAGAAACAATGCCGGCCTCTTCGATATTTCACACATGGGTGAAATAATTGTTGAGGGAAAAGGAGCAACAGAATTAGTTCAGAAAATTATAACAAATGACATCAGTAACCTGCCTGACCATAAAGCTGCATACTCTCCTATCTGTGATGAAGAAGGAGGCATTCTTGACGATATCATTGTTTTCAAGTACAACCTTGATAAATACATGCTCGTAATAAATTGTGGCAATATCAAGAAGGACAATAAATGGATAAGCAAATTTAAGTCAGATAATGTAAATATAAACGATGCAAGTAATCAAATATCCCTTTTAGCCGTACAGGGACCAAAGTCCAAGGAAGTCATACGTCTGGCATTAGGAGATGAATGTTCCGTACTCTCTCATTTTCATTTTATGGAAGTGACAGTGGGCGAAATGCAATTAACAGTATCCAGAACCGGCTACACGGGCGAGGATGGATTTGAGATCTTTGTCGACAATTCACACTGCGTAGACTTATGGAAAATGTTACTTGAAAAAGGCAAGGACATAGACCTTAAGCCCGCAGGCCTTGGCGCAAGAGATACCTTGAGATTAGAGGCCGGCTACCTGCTCTACGGAAACGATATCGATGATTATATAACACCACTGGAAGCCGGCATAGGCTGGACTGTAAAGTTTGACAAGACAGACTTTATTGGTAAAGACTCATTATTAAGACTGAAAAAGTTTGGATTAAAACGAATGTTCGTCGCATTCAAGATGCGTGATAAGGGAATACCAAGGACGGACAATGAAATAACACATAACAACAATGTTGTAGGCAAGGTAACTAGTGGAACATTCAGTCCTTCCCTTGATATAGGCATAGGTTTTGGATATGTTCTCAAGCGCTTCGCAGAACACAAAAGCCTGGTCAACATAAGGATCAGGGGTACAGATTACCCTGCTCAAATTGTAGACACACCCTTTATTACTCTAGACAGGGAAAGGTAGCTAAATGGATTGTCCGGAAGGTTTATTCTATACAAAGACCCATGAGTGGGTAAAGAAAGAAGGAGATAATAAAGCCAGGATTGGCATTACGTCACATGCGCAAAGTGAGCTTGGTGATGTTGTGTATGTGGAATTACCTGACTTAGATAGAATTGTCAAGGCCGGTACTGCATGTACTGTCGTCGAATCAGTTAAGGCAGCATATGACATATATGCGCCGGTATCCGGTAAGGTTATAGAAACAAACAGCGAGCTTGAGAATAATCCGCAATTAGTAAACGAAGACCCTTATGGCAAAGGGTGGTTTTCAATTATAGAAATGGAAAACCCTCAGGAATTAACCAAACTTCTGTCAAACAAGGATTATGAAGAACTGTGCCAGTCAAAATAAACTATACTCCCAACACTGAGTCTGACATTAAATTAATGCTTAAGGAAATCGGCGTTAATTCAGTTGAAGACCTTTTAGTAGACATACCGGAAGAATTATTATGTAAACAGATAAATATTCCCACCGGTATGTCCGAAATGGAGTTAAAACATTCCCTCAAATCACTGAGTGATAAGAACGCAAATCTGAATAAATACACTTCATATCTTGGTGCAGGTGCGTACGAACACTTTGTCCCAAGTGTAGTTGACCATCTAAGCAGTAGAGGAGAATTCTACACCTGCTACACCCCCTACCAACCTGAAGTCAGCCAGGGGACTCTGCAGGGAATTTATGAATTTCAGAGTATGATGTGTGAGTTGCTGGCAATGGACATAGCCAACGCCTCAATGTATGACGGAGCTTCAGCCCTGGCGGAAGCTGCTGTACTGGCCATAAGACACAAACAGAAGAGGAATGTACTGGTCTCAAAAACCGTTCATCCTGAATATAGAGAGGTATTGTCAACTTACCTGCAGGAACTGGATGTCAAACTCATAGAGATTGAAATGGAGGACGGTATTACATCCGTCTCAGGCCTTGAGTCCAGAATTGATAATAATACCGCATGTGTCTTAGTCCAGACACCAAACTTTTTTGGATGTCTTGAAGAGACCGAAAAACTTGTCGGATTAACCCACAAGAATGAAGCCATTTTTGTTGCATGTGTTAATCCCATGTCATTGGGCATAATCAAACCACCGGGAGAATATGGCGTTGACGTAGCAGTTGGAGATATTCAACCATTGGGTAATTATATTAATTACGGTGGCCCTCATGCTGGTTTTTTTGCAGTCAGCAAAGAGTTTATGAGGAAGATGCCGGGAAGACTTGCTGGCGCTACTACAGACACTAAAGGCAGGCGCGCATTTACGCTAACACTCCAGACACGAGAGCAACATATCCGGCGTGCAAAGGCAACATCGAATATCTGCACAAATCAGCAGCTCCTGGCGCTCAGGACATGCATATATCTTTCGACACTAGGCAAAGCGGGAATGATAGATATTGGCAACCTGAACATTCACAAAAGTCATTACGCTATAGACAGGATATGCGAGCTTGACGGAATAGAGCCATTATTCGACAAACCTTTCTTTAACGAGTTTGCCATAAAGATTTCAGATAACTGCAAAATAGAAGAGATAAACAGGCGCCTCTTTGAATCAGGCATTATAGGTGGCCTTGATTTATCACACTTTTATCCGGACATTAATAACGCCATGCTTCTGTGTGTAACAGAAACAAAAACAAAAGAGGATATAGACAATCTTGTCTCCGCTTTCTCAAATATTATTTAATGTAATATTGTATTTGTTGTAGGGGCGAAAAGTCCTCGGCGCAGTTTGTCCGGGGATTGCCATTCGCCCTTAATATCCTATATGGTTAAGCATAAATACAATGCTAAAGTACACAAGAGAAGATCCATACGGCTAAAAGGATATGATTATTCACAGCATGGGATGTATTTTGTAACAGTATGTACAAATAATCACCATTTTTTGTTTGGGCACATTGCAGAAGAGAGAATGACATTGAATAATGCTGGGAGATTTGCAAATAAATGTTGGTTGGAAATACCAGAGCATTTCCCGCATGTAGCATTAGATGAATTCATTATTATGCCTAACCATATTCATGGAATAATCTGTATTGACACAATGAATAACGTAGGGGTTCAAAATCTTGAACCCCTACACAAACAAAATAAATATCAACAAATTATACCAAAATCGATTGGATCAATTATACGCGGGTTTAAAATTGGTGTCACTAAATGGTTTAGGAAAAATACCAATATCCACAATGTCTGGCAACGTAACTATTATGAACATATCGTTCGCAACGAAAAAGAACTAGTCAGAATTATGGAATATATAATGTACAATCCATTAAAATGGATGTTGGACAGGGAAAATCCTGATCGAATAGGCAGTGATAAACTGGAAGATGAGATCTTTAGTAGTAGAGGTTCAAAATTTTGAACCCCTACATTATATTATGGTTAAACAATCATGATCGAGAAACTAATATTTGAAAAATCATCACCGGGTCGCACAGCATATTCATTGCCTGAGTGTGATGTGCCTGTAAAACCATTAGAAGAGTTGGTACCCAAACGCTATTTGCGAGATAAAACAGCCGAATTACCTGAAGTCGCAGAAATTGACGTTGTAAGACATTTCACGAGGTTAAGTCAATTAAACTTCAGTGTCGATACGAATTTCTATCCACTCGGCTCATGTACAATGAAATATAACCCGAAAGTTAATGAAGACGTCAGCAGATATGATGGGTTCGTAAATCTTCATCCGTATCAAAGCCCGGAACAGTGCCAGGGTATCCTCCAGATCCTGTACGAATTAGAGGAAACTCTTATTGAAATATGCGGCATGGATGCGGTTTCCCTTCAGCCGGCCGCTGGTGCTCACGGTGAATTTATCGGTATGCTGATATCCCACGCTTATCATATTAAAAACGGCAAAAGAAGGAGTAAAATAATTATACCTGACTCCGCACACGGTACAAACCCCGCATCGGCTTCAATGTGCGGATTCGACATTGTAGAGATAAAATCAAATAGCCAAGGTCTCATCGACCTGGAAAGGTTGAAGAGTGTCATGGATAACGATGTTGCCGCCTTAATGCTTACCAATCCGAACACCCTCGGATTGTTTGAAAAAGATATATTGAAGATAGCCGAGATTGTACATGATGTTGACGCCCTGTTATACCTTGATGGTGCAAATATGAATGCAATGCTGGGAATTGCAAGACCGGGAGATATGGGTATTGACATGTTGCATCTGAATCTTCACAAGACCTTTTCTACCCCGCACGGCGGCGGTGGTCCGGGTGCCGGCCCACTGGGTGTAATAAAGAAACTTGTACCATTTCTGCCTGCTCCCAGAATTATAAAAGAAGATGATTCATATAGTTGGCAATATGACTTTCCTGAATCCATCGGACGTGTAAAGCCCTTTTACGGTAATACCGGAGTACTTATAAGGGCTTACGCTTACTTACTATCTGTTGGTTGTGAAGGGCTCGGAAAGATTACAGAAAGTGCCCTTGTAAACGCTAATTATCTCAGTAAGAAACTTTCTGATTATATTGAAATACCATACGGCGAAAGATGTATGCATGAATTCGTAGCATCAACAACGAAGCTCAAAGCAAACGGCATTACAACCCTGGATATAGCAAAGAGGCTTCTGGATTACGGATTTCACTCACCAACTATATATTTCCCATTGATTGTTGCGGACGCCCTCATGATTGAGCCAACGGATACAGAAACAAGAGAAACATTGGACGAGTTTGCTAAGGCCTTAATTAAAATCCTGGAAGAGGCCAAAACCAATCCGGAGATACTAAAGGAAGCACCTCATAACACTCCGGTTTCAAGGCTCGATGAAGTGCAGGCCGCTAGAAAACCCGATCTAAGATGGCGCAAAACATGAAGTGAGAGCGGGAGAATGGGAGAAGCGGAGAAATAAGCAAGATACGATTTTAACCATGCATTTGTAAAAAGTATCATAACCAACGTATACACACCATAAAACAATTTATCATGAAAACAGAAACCAATAATAACTGGCGATTACTTTTTACTCCGGATGTCGATCCGTACATGAATATGGCAATTGATGAGGTGCTGACCAGGAAATGCATCGATTCCGAAGACAGTACTGCAGCAATACGCTTTTACACATGGAAGGAGGCTTCCTGCTCTATCGGTTATTTTCAAAAGATAGAAAACGTCTTAAAGCCTCCAAACGACAAAATAGTTCCGGTCGTACGCAGGCCTACGGGTGGTGGTATAGTTTATCACGGCAATGATATCACATTCTCAATAGTTAAGAGAAGGATGCAACCCGGCAGGCAAGAAAATATTACATCTTTTTATAAACTTATAGGTGAATCATTACTAAGGGGTTTAGAAAGACTTGGTTTTACGTGTACTTCCTATCATCCTGAAGATGAATCACATCGCTCAGATAAGGAAAGAAAACCTTTGAATGGTTCCCTTTCACATCAATCATATTGCTCTGAAACACCTGCAAAATATGACATCATGATAGACGGCAGCAAGGTTGCAGGCTATGCGGCTAGAAAGTCTCAGGGGGCAGTTCTTTGTCAGGGATATTTAGACGTTCATGAGAGATGGAATGGACAATATAAAGACTCACGTGAGAAGGCAATTAACCTGATATTTGAAAATCTAGCTGGTAGTTTCAAAGATATTTTTGGTATCACACTTACTTCCTCACAACTGACAGAAGTAGAGATGAGATCAGCGTCAGAATTAAGAGACAAAAAATATGCCTGTGATGAATGGAATTACAGGAAATAAGTCTATTGCAAGATTATTGTAGTAGGATAGAATCCCGACTGGTATAATTCCATTTGATAATTTAAACACAGAATCGGACACTGATTTGTATAGACTTGCACAGATAAATTCCTTATCTTTTAGTTCTTTCAAATCCCCTTAATCTGCGTTAATCCCTGCCCGACTATTTTTTTGGCGGGTGCGTCCAAATGACAACGATGAGTAATAAAGAATACAATTTCAGCGAAATAGAGAAGAAATGGCAGGATTTCTGGGAAAGTAACGGCCTGTTCAGGGTTGATAATGAGTGTGACAAAGACAAGTTTTACTGCCTCGTAATGTTTCCATATCCATCCGGCACACTTCACGTTGGACACGGACGCAACTATATAATCGGAGACGTTGTCTCACGATACAAAATCATGAAAGGTTTCAAGGTCCTCTCGCCAATCGGATGGGATGCCTTTGGCCTTCCGGCAGAAAATGCGGCGATTGCCAATAGTATCCACCCCTCCATTCACACAAGGAACAACATAAACAAGATGAAGGTACAGCTCGAAAGATGGGGAGTCGGCTACGATTGGGACAGGGAAGTTACATCCTGCGAACCGGATTATTATAAATGGACACAATGGATATTCCTTAAACTATTCGAGAGTAATCTGGCATACAAGAAGAAGGCTGCAGTAAACTGGTGCCCTTCCTGTGCAACTGTGCTGGCAAATGAACAGGTTGTTGATGACCTTTGTGAAAGATGTGATACCAGGGTAGAACAGAGAGATCTCGAACAGTGGTTTTTCAGAATTAGTGACTACGCTCAGAAACTGCTGGATGACCTTGAAACACTCGAAGGTTGGCCGGAAAAGGTTAAGACAATGCAGGCTAACTGGATTGGCCGAAGTGAAGGAGCAAAGATAAATTTCAAATTAGAGGGAACCGACGAGATAATCCCATGCTTCACAACAAGGCCGGACACTATTTTCGGTGTTACGTTTATGTCGTTAGCCCCAGAACATCCAATAATAAAGGAATTAACAAAAGATACTGAATACGAAAAGCCTGTTTCTGAGTTTGTAGACAGAGTCAGAGGCCAGAGCACCATTGAAAGGACGTCTGAAGGGACCGTAAAAGAAGGAATTTTCACGGGTAGACATGTAATTAATCCCGTGAATGGCGAGAAAGTGCCTCTATGGGTCTCTAATTATGCACTGATGGAATACGGAACAGGCGCCGTTATGGCAGTACCAGCCCATGACCAGAGAGATTTTGAATTTGCAAGGAAATACGATCTGCCTATCAAGATAGTCATCCAGCCTTCAGACAACGATACCAGCCTTAGCCCTGAAGATATGGAAAAAGCCTATGTTGAAGACGGAGTACAGGTTAATTCCGGTCAGTTTGACGGAATTCCCAACAGGGAAGCTATACCAAAGATCATAAACTTCTTTGAAGAAAAAGGCATTGGTGAACGAAATATTAACTACAGACTGAGGGACTGGTTAATCTCTAGACAGAGATACTGGGGTGCACCAATACCAATCATATACTGCGAAAGCTGCGGTGCTGTACCAGTACCGGAAAAGGACCTTCCGGTACTTCTGCCGGAACATGTAGAATTCAAGCCTCACGGCCGGAGCCCTCTTGACGACGTGGACGAATTCGTTAATGCAACATGCCCGAAATGTGGAGGCAGTGCAAAGAGGGAAACTGATACGATGGATACCTTCGTCGATTCCAGTTGGTATTACCTGAGATACCTCTCTTCTAAAGATAATACTCAGGCATTTGATACAGGAAATGTGAATAAATGGCTGCCTGTTGACCAATATATTGGCGGCATCGAACATGCAATCTTACATCTCCTCTATTCAAGATTCATAACAAAGGTATTCTTTGATCTCAAACTCACAAACTTCAATGAACCGTTCAGAAACCTTTTCACTCAAGGCATGATCATCAAGAATGGAGCCAAGATGTCCAAATCAAAGGGCAACGTTGTTAATCCTGACCTGATCACAGAAAAATACGGCGCTGATACACAACGGCTCTATACATTGTTTATCGCCCCGCCACAGAGAGATGCTGAATGGAATGATCGGGGTGTCATTGGTGCTATCGTCTTCTAAACAGGCTATGGAACAATATTACAGAATTCGAAGAACATTTCAAACAAGTTACTGATACAGAAATTATACATGACCAGTTCTCAGAAGATACAAAAGAGCTTTACAGGCAGATAAACATAACTATAAAGAAGGTCACCGAAGATATTGAGAAATCATGGAGCTTTAACACTGCAATAGCCGCTGTCATGGAACTGCTCAATATGGTCGTGGATTTCAGTGCAGGACTTAGAGACAAAGATCTTAATGACGAGGTAAGCGTTAATGACATTAATGTACTGAGACTCTCTTTTGAATCTATAGTAAAGGTTTTGGCGCCATTCGTCCCTCACATATGTGAAGAACTCTGGGAAATACTGGGACATAAACCTGGCATTTTCTCAGTACCGTGGCCAACATATGACGAGAATGCTATTGCCGCAGATCAGGTAGAGATGGTGATCCAGATAAACGGTAAAGTCAGAAGCAAACTGGTTGTACCGTCAGAAATAAATGAAGACGACTTGAAATCGCGTGTGATGGAAGACCAGAAGATAATTGAAAATCTTGATGGCAAGAAGATAATAAAGACAATAGTCATTCCCAAGAAACTCGTAAACCTCGTAGTCAGGTGAGACATGCCCTCCCCATCACTACTTTAGCCATACTCTATATTACAAATAAT
>JAANXD010000068.1 GCA_018263435.1 Candidatus Scalindua arabica
TTAACGTTGGCGCACAATTTATCGAGAAAAATCGTGAAGAATTCATAGTGCGTTCCGTGGGACTGGCCAATGGAATTGATGACCTTCAAAGAATTATTATTAAGACTGTAGATGGCCGCCCTGTATATCTCAATAACATTGCTGACATCCAGATTGGAGGAGCAGTTCGACGTGGTTTGCAGACGAGAAACGGAAAAGGAGAAGTGATAGCAGGTATGGTTATCAAGCTTTATGGAACAAATGCCTCGACCGTAATCGAACGTGTGGAAGAAAAGATAAAGGAGGTAAATAAAATCCTGCCTGATGGTATTCTAATTGTCCCTTATTACCAACAGAAAGATATAGTAGAGGCTTCCGTCAGTACCGTGACAAATGCCTTAATACAGGGCATTGTACTTGTAGCCTTGGTCTTGCTTGTTTTCATGGGTGGCTTTCGCCCCAGCCTCGTGGTTGCTTTGGCTATCCCTTTTTCCGTCATGTTTGCATGTATTGCCATGTATTACTACAATCTTTCCGCAAATTTAATGTCTCTGGGAGGGCTGGCAATTGCCATTGGCATGATGGTGGATGGTACCATTGTTATGGTGGAAAATGTTGACCGTCTTCTTCGGGAATCAGACCCAAATGAGTCGAGGATACACGTAGTAGCCCGGGCGTGCAAAGAAGTTGCTCGTCCTATTACATTTGCCATATTTATTATTGTTATAGTCTTTTTACCCCTGTTCACTCTCCAGGGAGTTGAGGGTAAGACTTTCAAACCACTGGCTTATACTGTCTCCCTGGCAATGCTGGGTTCACTGGTTTTTGCTATACTGATGGCTCCGCTATTGAGCAGCTATTTAATGCGTAAGCCTAGATCAAAAAAAGGCAAAAAGGAAGGGAGCGAATCATTAGTTGTAAAGATATTGCTGATTCCTTATCGGCCACTTGTCGTATTTTTTGTTCAAAAACGCATCTATGCAATTATTCTGGCAGTGGTACTCCTTTTACTTGGTGGTGTAGTTTATCCCAGACTCGGTTCAGAATTTACTCCCAAACTCAAGGAAGGGACTGTGGTCGTACGTCTAACTATGGCCCCGTCAATCGCTTTAACAGAGAGTAAACGTATGACCATGGTGGTGGAACGTAAATTACTCAACATACCGGAAGTCAGGGAGGTTGTCACTCGAATTGGGAGGGGTGAAGTGGGAGCGCATTCAGATCCGATCAATTCTGCAGAAATCTATGTACTTCTGAAGCCAAAAAAAGAATGGCGTAGAAAAGGAGATCAGGAATATATCGAGGAACTCATTAGGGAAGAACTCGGGGTAATGCCGGGTATTCTGAGTAACCTGACTCAGCCGATCGAAATGACCGTGGACGAACTATTGGAAGGAGTAAGAGCCGAACTGGCTATTAAACTATTTGGGCGTGATCTGGATACACTGAAAAGCAAGGCCGATGAAATAGCCGGAGTAATAAGAAACATTCGTGGTGCCGCTGATGTTCAGGCTGACCAGGTCAGTGGCAAGCCTCAGCTTCTAATTAAACCAATCAGGGAAGCTATTGCCCGCTATGGTATTAATCTGGAGGATGTACAGAAGGTGATAAAGGCTGCTGTGGGCGGTGAAATTGCAGGTCAGATTTTCGAGGGGATTCGTAGATTTGATATACTGGTTCGCTACGAATCTGATGCGCGAAACACACATGAAGATATTGCAAACTTATTAATTGAGGCTCCAGGGGGTAAATCAGTTCCACTTGCAGAACTGGCAGAGATACAGGAGATAGTGGGGCCGCGCCAGATTATGAGGGAAGATACTCAACGATTTATTACAATCCAGTGCAATGTAGTTGGCAGGGATATTGGTAGCTTTGTGAAAGAAGGGCAGCAGGTTATTGATAATCAGGTGAATCTTCCACCTGGTTATATCACAACATGGGGTGGACAATTTCGCTTGCAGCAGGAGGCAAACAAACGATTTGCCGTGGTGATTCCAGCCACGCTTCTCATCATAAGCCTGCTTTTGTTCAGTAATTTTGGTTCACTTAAAAACACACTTCTGATTCTTCTAAATATTCCTCTGGCTCTGGTAGGAGGTATAATAGCCTTGTGGATAACAGGTCAAAACCTCTCCGTACCGGCTTCAGTTGGATTCATTGCGTTATTTGGAATTGCACTCGAAAATGGTATGGTGTTGATAACCTATTTAAAACAACTCATTCGTGATGGACTTTCAATAGATGAAGCCTCAATCAATGGTGCCTGTCTCCGATTGCGTCCTGTTCTGATGACAGCGGTAACCACTGCATTGGGACTTCTCCCCCTACTCATTGCCTCAGGCACTGGCAGTGATGTACAAAGACCACTTGCCACAGTAGTAGTTGGAGGATTGGTTACTTCTACAGCCTTAACACTCCTGGTGCTGCCAGCACTTTTCAAATGGTTTTCTGTTCCATTAGAAATGGAAAAAAACTCAACATATTTACAAACAAAAGATAAATGAGGAGTCATGAGTTTAGTAAAAGTGATTTTTAGATTATCTATTATCATATTAATTTGGAACCTATCAATCCCATTGATTATTTACCATTATTATCTTAAGAAGGAAATAGTTATGAAGAAAAACTCAAAATTCCTAATTTTTAATATGATCCTCTTAATAGGGACCTTCTTTTCGGCATCTCTTTTATCTCCATTTAAGGATGAAAGAATTTATGCTGATCAAAAAGAAAAAGACAATTGCTGTCCTCCGAAAAGGCTGTGGTGTAAAGAACATAATGTTTATGAGGATGAATGTACTATTTGCCGCCCTGAGTCAGGAGCAAAGACAGAAAAGTCCAAGCAAGATCCAAAGCGGTTATGGTGTAATGAACACAGCGTCTATGAAGACGAATGTTTTATCTGCCATCCCGAATTAAAATCCAAAGTTGCTACGGATGTGGAAATGCATAAACATGATCATGGATCGGCAGAAGCGTCTCAAAATTCAAATCGACTGTGGTGTAATGAACATGGGATGTATGAAGATGAGTGTGGAATATGTCAGCCTCAATTAACAGCGTCGCTTATACCGGGCAAAGGCTTAAAGGTAAGACTGGAATCTACTGATTCTGCTGTAAAAGCAGGTGTGGTTACTTCTTTTCCAGATGAAGATAAAGCTCATGCTATCCATAGCATTTTATGTCAAGTTAGCTACAACATGAATTATCTTGCCCGTATAACGCCTTTATCTGCAGGAGTTATTCAAAGAGTCCTTGTCGATGTGGGTGCATCTGTCTCTAAAGATGATGCCCTGATCGAGATTGTCTCATCTGAAATTGCCGGTGCAAAAGTCGATTATCTAACTGCCCTGTCAAATGAATCATTAAAGGAACTGGTTTATAAACGGGAAAAAGGACTTCTTGAGAAGAAAATAACTTCGCAGCGTGAGTTTCAACAAGCCCTGGCAGAATACCAGGTAGCTACAAACACCACGAATACAAAACATCAACAACTTCTAAATTACGGATTTACAGGAGCGGAAATTAAGAAGATCGTTGAAACGCAATCAAGCTCTTCTATTCTTCCCATTCGTGCCCCATTCTCAGGAACAATTATTGAAAGGAATGCCGTTATAGGCGAAGCAGTCGGACTAGGCGATACCCTTTTTTCTCTGGCAGATCTATCTACAATGTGGCTTGAGCTTTCTATTCCAGAAAACATGCTGTTGTATTTCAAGGTAGGTAGTGCAGTCGAAGCAAGTTTTGACAGCATTCCTGGGGAAAAACTGCATGGGGATATAATCTGGCTGGCATCCAGTATAGATGAAGATAGTCGAATGTTAAAGGCTCGTGCAATTGTACAAACCCCGGACTTTCTGCTTAAACATGGAATGTTTGGACAGGTTTCACTTTTACCGGAACAACAAAATAATGTGTTACACGTTCCTGTTGAGTCCATACAGCGATTCAATAAAAAGTCATTCTTGTTTATCAAACTGCTTGATGATCTCTACGAAATGCGCAGGGTTGTTCCTGGTATTAGACACGATGATCAGATTGAGATTGTTGAAGGAATATCATCCGATGAAGAAGTAGTTGTTGCAGGGAGTTTTACATTAAAATCAGAATTCCTCAAGTCCCGCCTGGGTGAGGGTTGTGTGCATGAATAGAATTATTGAATTCTCTCTGAAAAGAAGGGTATTTGTCCTGATACTATTTGCCGTATTTATCTGCATTAGTGTTCGTGCTGTCATGCACACACCTATAGACGCATTTCCTGACACTACTCCCGTACAGGTACAGATTAATACAGTTGCACCTAATCTTAATCCATCGGAAATAGAACAACAGATAACACTCCCAATTGAACTATCCATATCTGGTTTTTCAGGTCTTATTAACGTGCGCTCTATATCAAAGTTTGGCCTATCTCAGGTTGTTGCAACATTTGATGACAACACTGACATTTACGATGCTCGTCAGTTTATTATAGAACGACTTATAAGCGTTGATCTGCCTGAAGGTATAGATCGTCCGCAATTGGGCCCCATCTCCACCGGTCTTGGCGAGGTTTTCCATTACACTATACGATCAACAAATCCCGAACGTACCCTGGATGAACTTCGGACTCTTCACGATTGGGTCATAAAACCCGAACTTCGCAAAGTGTCCGGTGTGGCAGAAGTTAATTCGTGGGGTGGTTTTGAACGGCAATACCAGGTAATTGTCATGCCTGAGTCTCTGATAAAACACAATCTAACTCTAAACAATGTATTTGAAACACTTGCTCAAAATAATCATAACGTGGGTGGTGGACGCGTAGTACAAGCAGGGCAATCCATGCTTGTACATGGAGTGGGCAGGGTTATCTCAATTGAACAGATAGAAAATATAGTATTAAAGGCTCACAAAGGCGCTCCGGTTTATATCAAGGACGTTGCGGAAGTGGTAATAGGACATGAAATTCGTCGGGGAGCAGTAACTGCCGATGGTCAAGGGGAGGTTGTTCTGGGGCTTGGTTTTGCCATAATGGGTGAGAATAGCAAAAAGGTAACTGAAGGATTAAAGAAAAGTCTTGAGGATGTTCGCAAGTCCCTGCCAGAGGATGTAAAGGTGGAAATTGTTTACGATCGTACTGATCTTATACAAACAGTAATCAATACAGTAAAGCATAATTTAGCCTATGGGGCAATACTGGTAGTTCTTGTATTATTTGTGATGTTGGGCAATTTTCGAGCTGGTTTACTTGTCGCAATTGCAATTCCAATATCAATGCTTTTTGCTATTTCCGGCATGTACGAATTTTCTATAGCGGCCAGTCTCTTGAGTCTGGGGGCTATTGATTTTGGTATTATTGTTGATGGTTCTGTGGTAATGACAGAAATAAATATGCGGAAATTAAACGAGAAGCAACGGCAACTGGCAAGGCCATTGACAAATACGGAACGGATTCAGTGTATATCTGAATCCGGTAAAGAGGTCATCCGCCCCATTATTTTCGGCATGGGTATTATCATAATTGTCTTTCTCCCTATCCTTACACTGGAAGGTATAGAAGGAAAGATGTTCAGGCCAATGGCATGGACTTTCATTTTTGCAATGATTGGAGCGCTTGCAATTGCCATATTGCTCTCTCCAATATTGTCTTATTATTTTTTACCTGGAAAAATAAGAGAAAAAGAGAGTTTTATAGAACGCATCTTAAACAGAGGTTACACAACAGCGCTTAATACAATACTCATGCTTCGATGGAAATATGTACTAGTCGGCGTTGTGTCTACTTTACTAATATGTACTGCCTTTATTGGAACCAGGTTGGGTGGTGAATTTATACCAAAACTTAATGAAGGCTCAATCAGTATTAATACTATACGCCTGGCCGGCGTATCTATAGAGGAAGCAGTTGCATACAATTCCCGAATAGAAAAACTGCTTCTTGAACTCTTTCCAGATGAGATTAAACACATATGGAGCCGAATCGGTGCAGCAGAAGTAGCCACAGATCCAATGGGCATAGAGCTTACAGACATTTTCATTGCACTTAATCCCAGAGACCAGTGGAAACGTGCAAGAACTCAGGCTGGGCTAGTCAATCAAATGGAAGAAGAACTTGAAGATTTGCCTGGTGTAAACATGATTTTTACCCAACCTATTGAACTGCGCATGAATGAGATGGTTACCGGCATCAAATCAGACGTGGGTATTAAGATTTATGGGGACAACTTTGAAGAACTGGTGCGTCTCAGCAACAGGGTACAAGAAATTCTTAGGACTGTTGAGGGTGTATCAGACATTGCTGGAGAGCAGATTACAGGACAACCTACCCTTCAAGTATCTGTAAATCAGGAGCAGATCGCAAGATATGGTATCCCTGCAAGCAACGTGCTTAATCTCATTAAAACGGTTGGCGCGAGACATGTGGGGGACATCTATGAAGGGCAGAGGAGATTTCCACTTGTAGTCAGGTTACCAGATAAACAACGCACAGATGTAGATGCCCTGGCTAACACACTCATCCCCACTGAATCCGGGCAACTCTTGCCGCTTCGCAATTTAGCCGAAGTCAGGGAAACGGAAGATTATTCAACCATAAATCGGGAATGGGGCCGTCGTTTAATAAAGATACAATGCAATGTCAGGGACAGGGATATAGCCTCTTTTGTGAAGGAAGCACAAACTCGCATTGAGAATGAATTGAGTTTGCCAGAGGGGTATGTAATTGAGTGGGGAGGCCAATTTGAACATTTAGAGCGTTCAAAAATACGTTTTATGATTGTTGTGCCAATAGCGCTTTTACTAATATTTCTTATGCTGTACTTCAGCCTGAAAAATCTTGTTGATGTATTAATTATTTATACAGGGATTCCATTTGCATTTATAGGTGGTGTTTTTGCTCTATGGGGACGAGGTATGCCTTTCAGTGTAAGCGCAGCTATTGGTTTTATAGCTCTCAGTGGTATTGCCGTTCTTAACGGACAGATTTTAGTATCCACTATCCACAATTTGAAAGAAGAAGGGTTATTGTTAAAAGATGCGGTTCTGACAGCAGCCAGACAGCGTTTAATACCCGTAATTGCAACTGCTGTTACTGATGCAGTGGGTTTTATACCAATGGCCATTTCAACCGGAATAGGAGCCGAAGTTCAGAGGCCACTTGCTACAGTCGTAATCGGTGGCGTAATCACTTCCACTATACTAACTTTATTTATACTTCCAACATTATATATTACTACCGGAAAGCAAAGATTTGTTTCATAACTACTCTTACATATTGATTCATGATACAACATCTTAATCAACTCAGGCAGAAGGATTGGGTCTACATGAAGCTATACTGAAAGGTGCTGAACACAGGCTTCGTCCGGTATTTATGACTGCTTTAACTACAGCGTTAGGATTAATTCCAATCCTACTCAACCACGGTACTGGTTCTGAGATTTAAAAACCGTTGGCAACTGTGATAGTCGTGGTTTGATATCATCAACACTTCTTACTTTAATTGCACTGCCAACATTTTACAGCTGGTTTGAGAAAAAGGAAAGGTTATGAGTTTGGCAAGGTGATTGGAAGTGCCAATCATAGCGGAGAGGGTGGCGTCTTGATATATATTCTATCAAGTACCTCTTGGCCAGTACATGATTACAGATACTCCAACAAGGCATATTATGCCGCCAATGATGTCATATTTATCAGGATTTATTTTATCTATCTTCCATCCCCAAAGGATGGACATGATTACAAATACGCCACCATATGCCGCGTAAACCCTGCCAAAGTTAGCGTGCTGAAGAGTCGGGATTATTCCATAAAGCACCAGAACCACTCCACCTAATATACCAATCAATATACTCTTGCCTTCCCGAAGCCAGAGCCATACAAGGTATCCACCTCCTATTTCGCATAAGCCAGCAAGTATAAATAGTATGATTGATTTAGTAATTAACATGAGTTCTGAAATAAGAAATACATTAGATGTACTAAAAGATTAGTTATTATAGTTTGAGACCTTTTATATATCCATACTAAAATAATGAGAAATGTATTAAAAGACATTGTTTAATATAGAGGTAAGTGTCTTATATTTGACTCTCTTTTTTTGTGTATGTTATAAAAGGCTTGACTCTGTACTCAGGTACGGGGTTATAATTATGTATAGAAAGGATATGAAGAACATGAAGACTTTAACAACAGGACAATTAGCTAAAGAAACTGGAGTTAATATTGAAACCATACGTTATTATGAACGGCATGGATTGATTCCAGAACCCCCCAGGCGAGAATCTGGGTATAGAGACTTTCCACCCAAGTACATTGTGCGAATACATTTTATCAAACGAGCTCAAGCCCTGGGTTTTACACTAAAGGAAATCTCTGAGCTTCTTGCTGTGGCAGATGGAAATCCTGCTTGTAAAGATATCCGTAAATTTGCAGAAGATAAGGTAAAGGACATTGAAATTCGCATACATGACCTTCAAAAAATAAAAACGGTCTTAAATGACTTGATTAAAAAATGTCTTGGCAAAAGGAAAATCTCCGAGTGTCCAATCATCGAGAGTTTGAGTCAGGGTAAAACTAGAAAATAGTTCACCGTAGAACATTAAAGGCTGGAAGTTAGGAAACCAGGAAAATAGAAAAACAAGAGTCATATAAATGACTCGATAGATACTATGAGAAAATCTAATAATTAAAGGGAGGTGTAAAAATGTCAAGGAAAAGAAAAATCGAAATATTCACTTCAGATTGTTATCTATGTAATGAGGTTGTTAAGCTGGTTGAAGATACTGCCTGTGAATTTTGTGACGTAAGAGTTTACAATATTAATTACGAAGGGCAGGATAAGGCAAGTGCATATGGGATTGCATCCGTACCTACGGTTGTAGTAGATGGTAAGGTTGCTGATTGTTGCCGTCAGGGTAAGGTATCTAAGTCTGAACTAATGGCTACTGGAGTTGGGAAACCTATTTCCTGATAAAGGGTTTTTGTTCAAAATTTCCTAAAAGAGGAGATTTTAGTATGAAGACAAAATCAGTATCTACACTTGCTGGTATAGTTGCTGCCATCTTGGCCTCAAGTTGCTGTATCGGCCCACTGATCCTGGCTGGATTAGGAATAGGTAGCGTAGGTATCTTTTCAGCTCTTGAGAAGTATCGGCCTCTATTTATGACTATAACAATCGCATTTATTGGAATGGCCTTTTATCTTACCTATTGCAAAAACAAGAGTGATGAATGCTGTGATATAAACAAGGCTAGAATAGATCGAATAAAAAAGATTGTCCTTTGGACAATAACTGTTATAGCTGTCAGTCTATTACTTTTCCCTTACCTATATGGAATTTTTGGTAAATCAGATTCTGTAGCTCAAATGAATGATGATCTTCAAAAAGTCGTAATCACGGTAGAAGGGATGACATGCGAAGCCTGTACTATATCTATCAACTCTGCCCTTTCAAAGATTCATGGTGTCAGCGCAGTCAAAGTTAGCCTTGAAAATGGAGAAGCTGTTGTGGGGTTTGATAACAACGTTCAAGATATTCCAAAGAATAAACTTTTAACGGCTATAGAGAATATTGGCTACAAACCGTCAATAACTTCTGAATGGTTTTTTCTTTCAGAAGATGATTGAAAACGGTTTTAAAAAGGTGGAAGATAATGCTTAGCATAATCTTAAAATCAGTTATTACGTGTCCAGAGTGTGGTTTTACTAAGAAAGAAACAATGCCGACAAATTCATGTCGGTTTTTTTATGAATGTACAAATTGCAAAGAAATACTAAAACCAAAAGAAGGCGATTGCTGTGTATTCTGCTCATACGGCTCTGTTCCATGCCCACCAATACAGGCAAATAAGAAATGTTGTTAAATTAAATTTAAATTGAACGATTTTTGTAGCCGCAACCTTCAGGTTGCGTAACTTACATGAAATTGTTATATACTCACCAGATGATGCGAAACGCAGGCTAAAGCCTGCGGCTACATTAACATGCAATATAAAATCGCTCAATTTAGGTTAAACTAAGATTTTGCAACTGCTTTATTAATAATACAGAGAGGTAAGAAAAGGGGAGGAGGTAGTCTAGAATGAATAAAAGGAACTTCTTAATCTTTATACCAATTATTCTTATTATGGGGATATTCATTAGATTAGTATCAGGAGAGCCTAGCAATGTTCAGGTAAAGCTGGATGGTCTTGTGTGTACATTCTGCGCATATAATCTAGAGAAAAAGCTAAAAAGGGTGGAAGCAGTTGAGGATTTAAAGATATTGGTTAATGCTGGATTAGCTGAGTTCAAGATAAAAGAAGGTAAATCAATTGATGTTGATCAAATAAAAAAGGCCGTAAAGGACGGTGGATATACTCCCAGGGAAATGCTTGTTACTCTAAATGGAAGGGTTGAAGAAGCTAGTGGCAGGATGATCTTAAGGATTGATGATGTTTCTGACAGTTTTATCTTGAAAGATAATGAAATGCTTAAAGAGATAATAACATCCGAAAAGGCTCAGGATAAGACTATTACCGTAACTGGCTTGGTACAAGAAGAGAAAATAAAAGGACATGGTATACATCCCTATGTTTTGGAAATAAAGGATTTTAAGTTTGAATAATTTAATAATATGGGATTCCATTTTATGTAGCGGAGGTCTTTAGACCTCCAACAAACACAACATGCATATTTATGTTATGATAATATCAAATTTTGTGCCTTATTACGATTGTAACTGTTTATAGTGGAAACCTGAAGGTTTCCGCTACAGCAAGCAGGATGCAACCAGAACTTTAATATGAGAAAATATGTTATATCCTTATATTTCTTCTCCATTATTCTTTTAGTGAGTAACATTGTCAATCAGGCAGAGGCCCAAGGCCCTCCAATCAATACAGAGACAGCATTTGTAACTGGACTTGAAAGCGGCGCTATCCGGAGCTTTGGAAAGGCTACAAGGCAAATTGGCTCTCTCCCAGATGGACGAAGCGAACTCAATATTATCTCTATTCCACTTATCGTTCCCTATGAATTATTACCGAATAAACTCGTAGTGGGTGCTTCCATACCTTATCTGGATAAAGAGAAAAAGACTACAATAAATGGTGAAAGAAAAAGTTTTTCTGACTCAGGATTTGGGGACTTAACGCTTTTTGGAAAGTATCAGTTCTTACAAAGAGATGCCCACTTACAAACAACAAGGATATCTGCATTAGGAAAGGTCAAGGTTCCTACGGGAGAAGACGATGAGAAAACAAGCAGTGGTGTAAGGCTTCCAGCATCTGTACAATTAGGTACTGGTTCCGATGATTATACTCTCGGAATTATATTTACACACATTAAAAAGCGTTTTGGCATAAATGCTGATTTAATCTACACTCTCAAAACAGAAGCAAATAGTTTTGAGTTTGGAGATACATTGAATTATGATATTGCCTTTGGATACAGATTACTGCCTAAAGTATATGAAACATATCCTGCAAAACATTTAAATTTGTTTTTGGAATTTAATGGTAAGCTAAGCCAAAAGAATAAACAGGACAATAAAAGAGTAGATGATTCAGGAAGAAATACTATCTTTATATCACCTGGCATACAGTTTATACCAGCAAGAAATTTCTTAATCGAGGCATCTTTTCAAAAACCAATTTATGAAGATCTAAGAGGAGATCAACTCGATACAGATTTCTCATTTAACGTTGGCTTCAGATGGTTATTGTTTTAATCAATTCGAATGAATAAGAATTGGATTGGATATCCCACTCTACGTATTTTATGGAAACAGTTTTAGAATTGTAACGGCAATGCCTACGGTTCCGACAATGATGCCGAAAAGCTTGATAAGCAGGTCTTTGAGTTCCCTGCTTATTTCTACGCGAAGGTTATTTATTTCGGTGCGAAGTTCGTTATGGATGAATTCCTTCAGGCTCTCCTGGCTGTCTACATGTGATTTTTCAATAACGTCTGCCA
>JAANXD010000069.1 GCA_018263435.1 Candidatus Scalindua arabica
TACCTCTTGCTATAATTTTTGACTTCCTGCCTACCGTCAGGCAGGCATAGTCAGCAAAATCCCCTCCGACTACAGCCACCGACAAAAAACAGTCGACTTATTAAATTCCCTCAGATATGATTAAGGCTTATTTGTCTTTTCCTTTTCAGCTTTTGCCTTTGCCTCTTCCTGCAGCCTATTCATCCTTTTTGTTTCTTCTCTTTGTCGCAATACATCGAGATCCTCGGTAAGCCTTTCCGGGTCAGTCTGGCCATGTCCTATCGCCTCTTCTTCCATACTTCCAATAGGAGTAAACCTGAATTTTGTTGTCGTGCCTTTGGAACCGCATCCGGAAAGTACTAATGTTGTCAAAACCATAGCCATAAACAGTAAGATGAAATATTTAGATGATGTCACGGTGTTCTCCTTATGTATTGTTACCAATAACGGTTTCAACTTTTTCCTTATTTGGACTATTAATTACACCTCTCTCAGTAATGATGGCTGCTATATTCGATGCCGGTGTAACATCAAAGGCAGGATTAAATACCTTTATGTCATCCGGAGCAATCTTATTACCTGAAATACTGGTAACTTCGTCCGGACCTCTCTCCTCTATGGGAATTTCATCACCGGAAGCTATACTCAAATCAAATGTTGATGCAGGTGCAGCAACATAAAACGGCACATCGTGTTCCTTTGCTATTATGGAAAGACTGTACGTGCCTATCTTATTCGCAGCATCGCCATTTGCCGCAATCCTGTCAGCCCCTACAATTACACAATCAATCTTTCTCTGCTTCATGGTATGAGCGGCCATATTATCACATATCAGGGTTACATCAATACCCGCATTCTTAAGCTCCCAAGCTGTAAGTCTTGAACCCTGAAGCAAGGGACGGGTTTCATCTGCATAAACACTGATATTTTTCCCTTTCTCCGCTGCAGCAAACATAACGGCCAGAGCTGTTCCGTAATCTCCAGTGGCAAGACCCCCGGCATTACAATGAGTTATCACACAATTACCATCTTCTAAGAGTGATTCGCCATTTTCACCTATCTTGCGACATATTGTTTTATCTTCTTCAAGTATGGTTTTTGCCTCCTCAAGGAGTATGTTCTTAATCTCTGAAACCGACTTCTGACTATTCCTTTGTGCAACATCTTCCATACGCTTCAGACCCCAGAACAGGTTTACCGCTGTCGGCCTTGAAGAACCCAGGTAGGCAGTAACCTGCTTCATCTCATTAAAGAAGGATTCGAAGTCCTCTGCATCGCAGTTCTTTATGCCTACTACTGCACCCATAGCGCCGGCAATACCGATGGCAGGGGCGCCCCTGACCATTAATGTCTTTATTGCATGGTAAATGCTCTCTTTGTCATCACAGTAAACATATTTCAATTCATTAGGTAATAGAGTTTGATCAACAAGCTTAATCTTTCCATCTATTTCACCAATCCATTCAATTGTTGGCAACGGCACAAAAACTCCCCTAAAAAATTACTATTCCTTACACAAAGTCACTAAGTATAAATATAAATAAGTGAGCTAAAGTGACTTAAGTTGATTGCTGATTGTTCATAGCTGATGGCTCATGAGTTAATTTGATAATTAGTAAATTCGTTGATTTGTCTTTTGCTTTTTCAAATCGCAACTCGCAATTCCTTGTTCAACATTCATTATTCGCCTTTTAACCAAACATTATATCTTTCCTTCGCATTCTTGGCGCCTTGGCGTGAATAAAGTCTATCTCTTTGATTGCTTCAATATTTTCTTAACCTTCTTGTCTTTCTGGACAACTTTTTCTGCCTGCCTATTCTTATAATCAATAATCTTCTTTTTAAGAGCCTTATCCGCAGTGCTCAAAATCTGAATTGCCAGGATAGCCGCATTTTTTGCACCGGCCTTGCCTATCCCCACTGCGGCAACCGGGACGCCACCCGGCATCTGCACAATAGAATAGAGGGAGTCCAGCCCTCCCAAGTCATGTGTCTGCATAGGCACTCCTATAACAGGAACAGGTGCCATTGACGCAATTACACCGGCTAGGTGTGCAGAACCCCCCGCACCACCAATAATAACCTTATACCCCTTTTTATCAGCTGTCATCGCGTATTTGTGAGCGCGCTGTGGTGTTCTATGACATGAAATAACATCAACGTCATATTTTACTCCAAATTCATCAAGTACATTAAGTGTTTCCTGCATAGTACTCAAATCAGAATCACTACCCATTACAATCCCTATCTTTTTATTCGGCATATTTCCTCCCATGAAAACTATGTTACCTAGCTAACTTTTTATCATAAATAATGGGGATAAGCTCAGACATGAATAGAGCCAGACTTTTAGCTGCTGTCCTTGTCTGTTTGTTGAGTCGCCTTAAAAGTGACAATTTTTGCGGATTTTTTAAAACTCCCAAAGCTATGCTGGCAACCTTTGCTTTCCCTTCATCAGACATTATAGAGTCATAATCAAGATGCAAATCATCATCTATGTCATCTGAGATCGAACGTATTGCCGCAAACTTAACATCTTTTTTATATGCAACTTCAGCAACTGCTGCACTCTCCATTTCTACAGCTAAAAAGGAATCCTGTTCCCCAATCCTTTTTTTTGTACTTGCACTGCTTATGACCTTATCCACCGTCAACAGACTGCCAAAGTGGAACTTCGACTCCATGCCCTTACTAAGCTGTCTTGCTAACTGAAAGACTTCCTTATCACAAATATAATCTGATTCCAGCTTTAATTTTTCACCGTCGAAATCGCATTGATTACTATGACCAACACTTTCTGCCACAACCAGATCGCCTACGTTAAGACCGTGCCTTATGCCACCAGCAACACCGGCAGAAATCAATAAATCAACATTTACAGATTCTAATAAATAATCCGCAGCCTTAACAGCATTTTTTCTGCCCACCCCACCCTGAATCAGTGCAAGTGGCAGGCCATTAAGTTCTCCCTGAAAGAGCAACATCTCTTCTTTGTCAGATTTTTTATGTACGTTCATACAGTCGACCAAAGGACTTATTTCCTGCCGTATCGCACACAAAACAGCTATCATCTTTTACCCTTGACTTTAAATATAAAATGCATGATACTTGAGAAAGTTGCTTTAAATACACAGTCTATAAGATATAGGATCGCAATATATTCCTTTAGCTTTTCTTCGTTCCTTTGTTACCACCCGAACGATGTAGCCTGCCCGGCGTTGCCATTCAGACTGGTCGGACAAGTCTTGACTGCAAAATATTACCAAAGTAGGAAATTTATCACAACTAAATATTTAAATCAATTTACTTCACAAAGAAGTATATATGAAAAATAATGAGAAGCTCATTCAAGCAAACCTACTCTCTCACCAAATATTTATTAAAAAACAGAATCTCATCGGTTAAACGTTTTCCTCTTGTATTGATGCTCGAAATCACACACAACTGTAATCTCACTTGCGAAGGGTGCGGTAGAATACTGGAATTCAAGGATACAATGGACAGGAAAATGAGTGTTGATGAGTGCATGCAGGCAGCAGATGAATGCGGTGCGCCAGTAGTTTCAGTTACAGGGGGAGAACCCTTCCTCCACCCTGATCTTGATAAGATCGTAAACGGGTTGATAGCCAAGAAGCGGCATATTTACCTGTGTACAAACGGAATCACACTTGGCGATTCACTTAATAAATATAAGCCCAGTCCATATTTAAACATCAATGTACACCTTGATGGAATGGAAGAAACTCATGACAGGATTGTTGGCGCAAAAGGAATATTCAAGAAGGCAACAGATTCTATTAAAAAGGCCAAGCAATTGGGCTTTACTGTATGCACAAACACAACTATCTTCAAAGATACAGACCCAAACGAGATAGAAGAATTGTTCAAATTCCTTACAGATATGGATATTGACGGTTTGCTTGTCTCACCGGGATTCAGTTTTGAAGACAATTCTAATGACGTATTCATTCAAAAGGAAGAATTTCACAAAAAATTCAGCGTTATCTATGAACTGTCGAAAAAATATAAGATCATGAACACCCCCCTGTATCTAAAGTTTCTAATGGGAGAAAGAGAACTGGCATGTACACCATGGGGCAATCCGACAAGAAACTATCTTGGATGGAAAGGCCCCTGCTATCTAATCACTGACGCATATTATGAAACCTTTCAGGAATTGATGGACAACACAGATTGGGACAAATACGGTACCGAAAAAGACCCACGCTGCCGTAATTGCATGGTACACTGCGGATTTGAACCTACAGTTGTTTTGGAGACAGGCAAAAAACTCAAAGATGTATACGAAATGGCAAGATGGAATTTCAGATGATTATCTTCTCACCTGTTTCAATTACCAAATTCACAAACATGTAGAAATATTAATTTATGTGAAAGACCTATATGTAATAAAATATTTGACAATCTTAATACAATTGAGATAATTAAACATTAAGTGTTATTATTTTTTATCTCGTATCTACATATAAGGTCGGTAATTATTTTCACAAGAGGAGAAATCTTATGTCAAATAGAAGAGCATTTCTGAAATCATCATTAGCTGTAGCTGCCGGTGTGGCAGTTGGCCACGTATCACCAGTATCGGCTGATTCTGCTTCGCTTCCCAGGGGCGTAGTCTATACAAGTCACAACCCGGGGAAATGGTCAAAGAAGGTTGGTGGACATCTTCCAAAAGTAGAAGTGGAAGGAAATAAAGTAACGGTTACAACTACCCATGGTATGAGTGACGAACACTACATTGTAAGACACACAATTGTATCCAAGAATGGTGATGTCCTGGGAGAAAAAACATTTTCCCCATCCGATACACAAGCAAAATCAGAGTTTGAGTTGCCAGCTACCAGCTCAAAGTATGTATGGGATACTACAACTCTGTATGCTACCAGCTTTTGCAATAAACATGATCTTTGGGTGACTGAGTTTGAAGCATAAAAGACAGACACAAATTTCACGAAAAAAAACAAATCTTAACGCAGAGGACGCAAAGGGAGAAGCGAAATTACAATATACAATCCTCAAAACACAAACAATATTCAATTACTAAATTACAATATCTAAACCTATGATCAAATCATTTTGATTCTCTGTTTTCGGTCATTTGATATTGTGGTTTATTTGTTATTTGACATTTGAGCTTTGACATTTGGAAAAGCAACATCTTGCTTCTTGCTTCTAGCTCCCCGCCCGTCTGCCCTTCATATATTTCCGGTAACGCTCTTCACCAACACACTCGCTTCCCACGGGACACTTTTCAATACAACTATCAGGCAAATCGCGCTGTATCACCTCCCCACAGCTCTCACAGGTAAATTCATTCTCGAAGCCGGCCACCGATGCCGTACCCTTCTTGTGACAGTGTGGACATGTTACGTCTATAATTTCTACCCTCTTTATCTTCTCTGCACCCGGACAATCAAAGATAATTGGCTTTCTAAATTGCTCCGTAGTTGGCTGAACAAACTTTTTTATCTTTACAATGGTTTGGGTAGCTAAAATACGTAGAGGCATTCTCTTTTCTTTTCTCAAGAACTCCTGAACAGCTTTCATTGCGTTGCTATCACCTTTTCCGGTTCTGCCAATCTCTTCAAGTGCCTGCGTAACCTCACCTGCATCCTCATTATGCAATTTCTGTATAAGTGATTTAATATCCGTATTTCCACCCTCTCTTCTTCTATATTAGAATGTATAAAAACTTGATTATTAAGCAAGGCTTGTCTTTTGCCTTTCGCCTTTTCTTCTTTTGCCTTTGACATCAGTGCCTATCCGTGTCTTTCCGTGGTTTTAGTTTTTCTCTGCATTAAGATTTGTTTTTTTCATCACAGAATCAACTTAACAAGCTCAATTAGAAATGTCAACAAAATCAATGATATATACAATCTTGCAATAAGAAGCACAATTAAATGCTCTTGACATTACTAAATTCAACAAATATTATTGACTATAAGAAAGAAATACTAATCACTAACTATAAGGGGAGAACAAATGAAGATCATTAAATTTACTGCAATTTGCAGTTTGTCAATTATTATCGTCATCAATGTTGTAATGCCTCAGTTTACTACTGCTGCTGATGAATCAAAGATTGGCTATGGTAGAGGCGGAAGGATGTCAGGCAGTTCTAAATCATCACGTTCAGATGAACCTATAAAACCAATTCCAATCAACTTTGACTACGACAGGGCAAAGGTAGAACTGGGAAAGAAATTGTTTTTCGAGCCCAGATTGTCCAAGTCCGGCTGGATAACCTGTAATTCCTGTCATAACCTCTCGACAGGAGGTGCAGACAATCTGCCCACCTCCATCGGACACAAATGGTTCTTCGGCCCGATAAACTCACCTACCGTCCTTAATTCGAAGTTCAATCTGGCACAATTCTGGGATGGCCGTGCAAAGGATTTGAAAGAACAGGCTGGCGGCCCTATAGCCAACCCCCTTGAAATGGGTTCAAACCATGAGCTGGCAGTGAGCGTATTACAATCAATACCACAGTATGTCAAGTGGTTTAATGAAGTGTATGCTTCAAAAGAGATGTACACTGATGAAAAGATTCATATTGATCAGGTCACTGATGCCATTGCGGCATTTGAAGAAACATTAACCACACCAAACTCAAGATTTGACCAATGGCTCAATGGCTATGATAAATCCATTACTAAATCTGAGCTGGAAGGATATACTCTTTTTAAAGAAAAAGGCTGTATCTCATGCCACAACGGTGTCGGTGTTGGGGGAAACTCTTATCAGAAATTCGGAGTAGCAAAACCATACGACAAAGACACCGATACTCTCGGCAGATACAACGTAACAAATGACGACAAGGACAGGTACTTCTTCAAGGTTCCGCTATTGAGAAATATTGAGCTTACAGCTCCATATTTTCATGATGCAAGCACATGGGATTTGAGTGAAGCAGTCAACATCATGGCTGAATATCAATTGGGGACAACACTTACTGATGGTGAAACCAAAAAGATTGTTGCATTCCTGCGAACCTTGACAGGAGATCAACCTTCAATCACTTTCCCGATTATTCCGCCATCAACTTCAACCACTCCGGAACCAAATCGGAACTGATATCATGGGGTCAGACCTCAACACTTGACAAAACAGATTTGATTTGTTATGTTATCTTTAATCAAAGGAAGTAACTTTATATGGCCAGACCATTACGCATAGAATACCCTGGTGCTTTTTACCACGTCACCTCACGAGGCAACGAGGGGCGAAAGATATACAATTCCGACAAGGATAAGGAAAAGTTTCTGCATTATCTTTCGAATGCGCACCAAAGATTTGGGATAATAATTCACGCCTATTGCCTTTTGGACAATCACTATCATCTATTGGCTGAAACACCTCTTCCTAACCTTAGCAGAAGCATGCAAATGATAAATTCTAGTTATACAACATACTATAATATTAAAAACAAAAGATTCGGACATCTTTTTCAAGGACGTTATAAAGCTATATTAGTGGATAAGGATTCTTATGCTCAAGTGCTTTCTCGTTACATTCACCTGAATCCAGTACAGTCAAGAATTACATCAACTCCTGATGAATACTTATGGAGTAGTTATCATTATTATCTCCACCCTAAAAATAGACCTGAATTCTTAAGGACAGAGTTTATTTTAGGTTATTTTAGCAGCAAAAAGGATAATGGCCAGAAGGCCTTTAAAGAATTTGTAGAAGAAGGCTTATCTAGAAAAACAACCAATCCTTTTAAAGAAGTTGTAGCTGGTCTTATTTTAGGAAGCCAGGATTTTGTACATACAATAAAGAACAAATATTTAGATACCAAAAAAAAGTCTAGAGATTTACCAAGTTTACGAAAATTGAAGATAAAATGCATATCACCAAAAAGCATAGTCAATCTCATTGAAAAAGATTACGACTTAAAAGAAAACGACCGCTTAAAGATAACAGCATACCTATTAAGAATACATTCAGGCTATACTCTGGAAGAAATCTCCAGAATGCTAAACAGCCGAATGAGCGCAGCGGCTATTAGCCAGTGCTGTTTAAGGCTCGAAGAAAAGAGGCAAGAGGATAAGAACCTGGATAATAAACTTAAACTACTCGAAGACTCTTTGTTGGGCGTTGAGGTCTGACCCCTTTTCTATTCAGTTCTGATTGAGTGTAACATTTACCTGTTTAATTAACTCTGAGAAATCAAAGGGCTTTCTTATGACAAAGCTTACTTTCATTTTCTCTTTCTCATTATCGCCAATCAATTTACCCCAGCCTGTGATCAGGCCTATTTTCGGCCTCTTTTCCAATGTATTCAGAAACATTGCCACATCATACCCGGACCCATTTGGCATGACATAGTCACTCAGCACAAGGTCAAACTCTTCTTTTTCCATTAATGCAATCGCTTCAGTAACACTGTGTGCCATCCTGACATCGTATCCTCTCTTAGAAAAGAGCTTGTCCAGAATAATACATAGTTCAATCTCATCATCTACTACTAGAATTCTACCCTTTTTCATAATATACATCCCTTCTGCATTACTTCTGGAAAGTGTATATGTGGATTCGCTTCACCCCGCTGAGCGTCGCTTCACTTAATCCACCCTATAAGAAAACAAATGTATGCTATGATGCAGGGTGGATTCCCGCCTGCCTGCCTGCCGGTAGGCAGGGACGGGCAGGAAAGTCCTCGGCATCGCTTGTCCGGGGAAGGCCAAAGGCCGAATCCACCTTATCCTCTCAATAATCATGAGGAAGAGGACAAAAAAAAAGCCGCAATCGATATTCGCCTCTGTTTAGAGTACGATTCGAATGCACCTTCGACTTACAGATCCGGTTCTGCACGACAAGGTCGTCCGCACTTGAAGTGCAGACTAACTTTAGCTCTATTTTCTCAGGGCATAAGCAAAAACACATCTCACGATCTACATATCTTATCGGTTAATGTTTAAGTCTTTAATTAAAATCTTTTTTAACTACATTCATTGGTAATCCTATTATAAAGGTGGTACCCTTGTTAATTTCACTCTTAAAGTCAAGAGAGCCTCCCATTGTATCCACCACGCCTTTACAGATTGAAAGCCCCAGACCCAGCCCGCTGGTAGGAATTTTAGCCTTCGTAGAGAAAAACGGCTCAAATATCTTATATTGTAATTCGTCCGGTATGCCATCTCCTTTGTCAGCCACCATGATTTTCAAATGGCCGTCATCAACTTTCAGGGTAATATCTACACTTCCACCTTCAGGAGATGCATCTATGGCGTTTTGTATAATGTTAAATAACACCTGCCTTATTGAGTCTTCAAGCATATACACCTTGAGTGATTCGCTGCATGTCTCATAATTAACAGTAACATCCCGCTTGTCACTATTAACCTTAAGCATTGCAACAACATCACGAATTGTCGTATTAATATCGAATTCCTTAAGAGGCTCCTTTTGCGGCCGGCTCAGGTCGAGCATCTGTTTCACAATAGAAGAGATGCGCTTAATCTCTTTTTCTATCCTGCCAACATATTCATAATGCTGGTGATTTCCAGGTACGCAATCCTTAATCAGGAGAAAAGAGTACTGTATCCCGGCAAGCGGGTTGTTTATCTCGTGAGCGACCCTGGCGGCCATTCGTCCCGTAATTGCCAGTTTCTCATTCTCCATTCGTTGGCGCTCAAGCTCTTTAATGCGCGCAGTTCTCTCCTCTATAATCTTCTTCAGGTCCTCGTTATATTCGCGAATCTGTTCTTCCATTCTTTTATATTCTGTAATATCCCTGAAGTTCAGTACAACACCTATTACGCCCCTTTCCTGATCCTTGTTGAGCGTGGCACTGTAATCAATGAATATCTCTTTCTTGTTTCCGGCAATGAGTATTATATTTCCCGTATGGTTGCTGACAATGCTGTTTTCAATGGCCATTTCTACCAAATCTTTGATTTGGGTATCTGACTGTTTGTCTACAATCCTGCATACTTCGTTCAATTCTTTACCCAGTGCATCTTTCTGCATCCATCCGGTCAATACCTCAGCCGCCGGATTCACGAACATTACCAAACCATCGGTATCCGTAACAATCACACCATCTCCAACATTCTTGAGTGTTGCAGCAAGCCATTGCTCACTCTCCTTTAGCTTCCTCTCCATCTTGTGCTTATAAAGGGCTATCTCAATAGCAACGTGGAGTTCTCTTGACTCAAAAGGTTTAAGGATATATCCATACGGTTCCGTTATTTTGGCTCTCTGAAGCGTACTGTCGTCGCCATGGGCGGTAAGAAATACAACAGGGACATCGAAGCGTTCCTGTACCTGTCTGGCCGCCTCTACCCCGTCTATACTCCCTTTTATCATTATATCCATCAGCAACATATCCGGGCGTTCCTTTGATACCATTTCAACTACTTTGTCGCCGGAAGAAACTGTTGCAGGAACACTATATCCTTCCTTTTCCAGGGTTTTCTTAATGTCCCCGGCTATAACACCTTCATCTTCCACGATCATGATTTTTGTTTTTGACATGATATTATCTTGATAAAATTACACCCCAAAAGTTATCTTGAATTCCGCACCATTAATATTAACATACTCAATCGAACCGTCAAGCTGGCCTACTAATGTATTTACCAATTCCATTCCTAATGTCTTTGTATGTCGAAAATCTAATCCTTCAGGCAGGCCAACACCATTATCACTAATAACCAGCTCTACTATTTCAGATTGCGGATTTAGATCCCGAAATCCGCAATCCGAAATCTTATGCATGGATACCTTGATAACGCCTGTAGCGCTATCCGAGAAGGCGTATTTGATTGAATTTGAAACAATTTCATTTGTAATCAGACCGCAGGGAATCGCCTTATTCACATCCAGGAAAACTTCATCTATATCATTCACTAATTGGACTCTATCAGTATTGACTCCAAACGCACGCAATAAACTGGCAGTCAGGCTTCTCATGTATTCACCAAAATCAATCCTCGAAAGATCTTTCGTCTGGTACAATTTTTCGTGTACAAGAGCCATTGATTTAACACGGTTCCGACTCTCCTTGAGTATCTGGCGAATGTTTTCATCCTCGATTGATTCTAATTGCAGGTTTAAGAGACTGGATATAATCTGCATATTGTTTTTGACTCTGTGATGAATTTCCTTAAGAAGCACCTCTTTTTCGCGTAACGACGCCTTGATTTGATCTTCGGCCTTCTTGCGTTCGGTAATGTCTTCCTTAACGGCAACGTAATTTGTAATAGTCCCTTTCTCATCCTTAGCAGATGAAATGGATGCTGATTCCCAATAGAGTTCACCGTTCTTTTTCTTGTTTTGAAATTCTCCACGCCATTCTTTACCAGATTTAATTTTGCCCCATAATTCTTTATACACTTCCGGCGCTTGTTTGCCGGATTTCAAGATCCGCGGGTTTTGACCAATGACCTCAACAAATGTGTAGCCTGTCGTCTGTATAAACTTGGGATTGACATATTCGATGTCACCATTGATATCCGTAATCACAATTGTGCTGGAACTCTGTTCAACAGCACGGGATAATTTGCGGAGTTCCTCTTCCGTCCGCTTACGCCAGTAGATTTCTATCAGCAGCTCTTCGTTTGTGTGTGACAGTTCCTGCGTGCGCTCGGCTATACGCCTTTCCAGAGATTCGGTGAGTACTTTTATCTCTTCCGCCATAGTGTTAAAGCTGTTGGCTAAAGCGCCAATCTCGTCATTGTGTTTTATGGCAACCTTTTGTTTAAATTCTCCTGCTGCAAGTCTATCGGTTGCATCCTTCAGCTTATTGATCGGCCTGGATGTTAAAAGTGAGAAGACAATACCAACACCGACTACGGCGGCGGAACATACACCTCCCAGAATTACAGCAATGTTTCTCATCAGCTTTAAAGGAGCAAAGGCTTCCGCTTTGTCCACCTCAGCCAGAAGTATCCAACCGTACTCAGGTATATCTATCGATGCGCCAACAACTGGCACACCCCTGTAGCCGGGATATATGCTCGTCATTCCACTATTATCATCCTCGATAATCCTACGCACTGGTTCAGTATCAACCACCTGAT
>JAANXD010000007.1 GCA_018263435.1 Candidatus Scalindua arabica
CACGCATAATGGCCAAAAAGGCAGGGCTGGATTATGATACCCCTTGCGTTAACACGTCTGAAAGTCATTCCAATCAATTGTAAGAGGGCAACATTTGCGCCGGATGCCAGGGCCTGTATATACAACCAGCCATATTTAAATATTAAGAGAAGAAAAAGGATCAGGAAAATGGCGCCAATAACAATTCCAATTGTTAAGACTTCCTTGGAAACGGCAAGTAAAGGTATATTTATCATATTTTCTCTCCTTCTTATGTTTTCACCGGTTTTACAACTATTCTATTTCCCTTTATGTCTGTTACTATAATCTTTGTGTTCTTTAATATCATTTCACCTTCTGAAATAACGTCTACCTTGTTACCCTTGATATTTGCAGTTCCTGATGGCCTCAGTGTTGTAATGGCAACACCTTCTGCTGATAACAAGTCGTCCTGTTTGTCTCTGGCAGATGAAAAACCCTCTTCCGAAGCTTTTACAGCAAATGTCTTAGTCAGTAGTTTATACCATGTTATAAAAAATATAGGAATAAAGCAAATGCCAATACCAAGTAAAATATGTCCCAGTAAATTTGACACGTATAAATACGCAAATATTATACTTGCAATTACACAGCCGGCACCGCAAATCCCGACTATTGCTCCTGGTATAAACAGTTCTATCGTTATTGCACACAAACCAATTATAAATAGTGTTATTATTCCTGATGTGCTCATAAAAAGTTTAGTTACTTGGCTCGGTAAATTTATGTTGCCTTCACCACTATTCTGTTTCCCCTGATCTCTATTATCTCGACCGTTTGTCCCTTTGCAATAAATTCTCCATCAGTGACCACATCGAGTGTGTTATTGTCTACCTCTACTTTCCCTGTAGGGTGCAGAGCTGTTAATGCCATGCCTTTTGTGCCGGTTAAATCGCTTCCACCTGCCGGTTGAGATGGGATGACAAAACCGCCTTGAGTGGTTTCTGATGTTGTTAATACTAAACGATTAAATAATGGCATACCCGGCATAAATTTAAACATTAAGAAGATAGCAATTCCACTTCCAACAAGACTACACATTACGGTGAAAATGTTCATTGTTAATAGATTAACATCATAAGGAGTTCTTGGTATTGTAAAATCCTGAAAAGATAGTATTGATCCTATTAATATTAAAATAATCCCGGGTATTCCTGCAATACCAAAACCGGGTATAAAGAGGATTTCTACGGCTATCAGCAGGATACCTATAAAAAATATGATAATTTCAGGCATCTCAGCAAGGCCGACAAGATGCTTGCTTAAGAAAACAGTTGCGAGGCAAAGAATCCCAACAACACCGGGTAACCCAAAACCAGGGCTCTTGAACTCCATCCATAAGGCGGCCAATCCAATGCCAAGCAGGACAGGTGATATTCTTCCCAGAAATCTTACCATTTCCTCAGACCAGTTTGTCTCTAAAATATCAGGTGTAACATTTTCCAAATTCAGTGATTTTAATAAACTGTTACGGTCTTCTACAATTTCTTTTGCAAATTGATATTCATGAGCTTCTTTTGCATGCATAGTGAGAAGCTTTCCCTCTTCGATTATCAACTTCCTGGATTTTAATTTCTTTTTATCTTCTTCGTTCATTTCCTTTAGTTCTCTACCTGAAATATAGAATCCGTCAGGTTTTTCTTCCGTGGCGACACGGTATACTTCTATCTCTTTTGTTACCATTGCCTCGGCAAGTAGAATCGGATAACCGTTCTTTTCTGCAAACTTTCTGAATTTTGTTCTCAGTACAGTTTGTATTTTTTCGCCTACTGTTTTGTAACCACCTTCAGATGATGGAACGATTGGCTCACAATCTCCTAATTCTGCCTGGGGAGCCATGTAGATTTCGCTGCATGAAATTGCTATCAGGGAACCTGCTGAAATTGCCTTTGTGGGAATGAATGCTATTGTTTTCGTATTCTTAATGTTGCTGATATACTCTGATATCTCAAAGGCTGGTTCTAATTGGCCTCCAAATGTGTCTAACTCAATAATTATAAGGTTTGAGCCATTTTCTTTCGCAATTTCAACCCTTCTTGTGAGGGAATTGTAAATACCACCATCAATCATCCCGCTCAGCGGTATGATTGAAACCTTACCGGATAGAGCATTTTCCTTCGGAACTGTGGAATCCTTTGCGCCTTCTGCGTAAGCTGTTACCAGCTGTGCCAGTATGAAGTGAGTAATTAATAAAGAGAGAAAAATATATATAAACTTTTTCATGATATATACTTAGCGTAAGATGTTAATAACATTATAGACATTAAAATTTATCAGAAATTATAGTACTTGTCAACTTCAATAGTATTTGAGGCAAATCAAGGAATCTCACTACAAGACATGCTTGAATAGCTGGCTATTTGTATTTTATCTTTAAACTCAGGGTTATCTTTACCACCTTTAAATTCATCCGCAGGGATATAAGGTATTATGTCGATGGGGAAGTGCTTAGTTTCTGAGACAAAGGCAGATGCAACAGCCACATTACAGGTTTCTTCTCTTTTAAGAGGTCCGCAGTATTGTCATTTAGCGCCCTGTGTTTTCTTTGCATAAGGTTTGGGGCATCCTGAATCGTCAACGGCAACGATTCCGTCTTTTGTGGAGGCAGTGGTTCTTTGTTTTTGAATGATTTCGAGTCTTTTTTGTTTGATTGCTTGTATGTCCCATTTAGAATCTGACATGAAATATTGTAATTTATGGTAATCAGTATTTGTGGACTTTGCCATTGCCTCAATAGAGTTTCTTTTGTAGTCTTTAAACAAGGCGTAAATGACAAGAGTGAATATGGCCATTTGCTTCTTGGTGAAGCATGGAGAAGTTTTTAAGAAATTTATTTTGTAGTTTATAAATAATATGTCTTAAGCCAAGGTGATTTACGCTGGTTAAAGAAGAGAAAAGATTAAGTTATCACTAAACAGAGGAAAGCCTTCGCTTCCCCATCTGCCTGTCATGCCTGTGGCAGACTCGCTGTGGCGAGCCGGTAGGCAAGGAGGACTTTAAGCGCTCCTTGAGAAGAAAGGGAAATGGAGTAACTAGAGCGCATCTCACAACAATTGGTTAGAGTTTTGTTCCTGTCTTGTATATGGTGTTCAGTATATTTAGAGCGAGCTCTGTAGCCTGTGGCTTCGAAAGTGCCAGGGTATAAGCGTCTTCAATTCTTTCACCTTCTACTACAATCTCAATTCCTCCTGCCGTTGCAACTACAATAATTTTCATATTATCTTCCATATTGCCTGCCATCCTTTCTTTAATTCGTTTAGTCTAATCGCATATAAATGGTATTTCAAGGATTTAATATGGCAAAGGCTGAAGTGTCTTGGGGTTCCGGATTCGCCAGGGCAGTTTGTAATTGACAGGATTTGTGACTTTTTGATATAAGACTACTATTAAATTTTATTAAAGATTAGCAGGGGACAAGGCATGGCAAAGATAGCAAAAACCTTTGCAAGGGAAATACTCGACTCCAGAGGGAATCCGACAGTTGAAGTAGACATAACACTTGACGATGGCACATCCGGCAGGGCGGCAGTCCCATCAGGGGCATCTACAGGCCGTCATGAAGTATGTGAACTGAGAGATGCTGATCCTAAACGATACCTTGGAAAGGGCGTTACCAAGGCAGTTAATAACGTGACAAACACAATCGGCCCAAAGATAAAGGGTTTAGATCCTTCTGAACAGGAAAATATAGATAAACTTATGATAGAACTCGATGGTACGGAGAATAAAAGCAACCTGGGGGCTAATGCCATTCTGGGTGTATCAATTGCTATAGCAAGAGCGGCTGCAAGTGCATCAAACAAACCGGTATATAAGTATCTTGGAAATGATGATGCCCATATCATACCCGTACCTATGATGAATATAATTAATGGTGGCGAGCATGCTGACAACAATCTTGATATTCAGGAATTCATGATCATGCCGGTTGGGGCTAACTGTTTCAGAGATGCATTGAGAATTGGTGCAGAAGTCTTTCATTGTTTAAAGAAGATCCTTAATGCTAAGGGTTATAATACCAATGTAGGTGACGAAGGCGGTTTTGCCCCGGAGTTAAAGTGTAATGAAGAGGCCCTGGGGACTATAATGGAAGCTATAAATAAGGCCGGTTACGAGCCGGGCAAGGATGTATTACTGGCACTGGATGTAGCGGCAAATGAAGTCTATAAAGAGGGGAAATACATTTTAAAGGCGGAAGAAGATCCAGAAAAATCTATTGAAGGCATGATTTCGTTTTATGAAGACTTGATCTCTAACTATCCAATTTATTCGATAGAAGACGGTCTATCAGAGGATGATTGGGATGGCTGGAAGGCGTTAACGGATAAGCTTGGCAACAGGGTACAACTTGTTGGAGATGATTTATTTGTTACAAATATAAATAGGTTTAAAAAAGGCATTGATCTGGGTATAGCCAATTCAATATTGATCAAGCTTAATCAAATAGGCACAATTACAGAAACCATACAAACAATAGAAATGGCTAAATCAAAGGGATACACTACCGTCATATCACACCGCTCCGGAGAAACGGAAGATACCATCATTTCTGATGTTGCAGTAGCAACCAATGCAGGACAAATCAAGGCAGGTTCACTTTCCAGAACAGACCGTATATGTAAATACAACCAGTTGTTAAGGATTGAGGAGGAACTCGGTAATAATGCTGTTTATGGTAAAGTGAAGATAAAGTAGTTTGATGCTGAATGCAGGAGATTATCTAACATCTAGAATCAAGTATCTATTCCATCTATTATAATTAATAAAACATGCTAAGACGTTTCCTTTTTACTTTTTCTATAGTAGCTTCGATAATTATTATTTTTTCTGTTAGCGTTACACAAAAAAGGGAAGAAAGGAGAGCCTTTGAGGCAAAGCAAACGGAGCTTGCCGAAAAAGTCGATTCCTTGAGCAAAATAAACGAAAAACTAAAAAAGGAAAATAAAGCTCTCGTTGATGATCCGATACAAATCGAGAGAGAAGCCAGGGACAACTATGGATATACCAGAGAGGGAGAAGTTACTTACAAGAAATACAAATTTAATATTTCAGAACCCGAGAGTGATAAGACAGAGAAGCCAACTGAATCTGGAGGATTGGAGTCATTCTTGTTTGATGGTCCATTTCCCTGGCAGGTGCCTTTAGGCTTGGTACTGATAGCCACACTGTTTTTATTGCTTTCTTATAAATATGAACGTTAAGGGTTATATAGATAAAATTGTGAGTGATGCTAGGAAAGCATCGCGCCTTATGGCGGTTGCTGATACGTCAGTAAAGAATTCTGCTCTGGAGCAGATGGCGCTCAATCTCGTAAACAGTAAAGAAATGCTGATAGCAGAAAATGAAAAAGATTTAAGTGCCGCGCAGGAGGCCGGTATGTCTTCTGCCATGATCGACAGGTTAAGGCTGACTGATTCACGTGTAGAAGATATGGCAAAAGGGATAAGAGAGGTGGTAAATCTTGACGACCCCGTTGGTGTCGTAATGGAAGAGATTGTACGTCCAAACGGCATGGAAATTCAAAAGGTAAGAGTTCCGATAGGCGTGATAATCATTATTTATGAGTCCAGGCCGAATGTTACAGCAGACGCCGCATCTCTCTGCTTGAAGACAGGTAATGCCACAATACTCCGTGGTGGTAAGGAATCAATACATTCTAATATAGCCATCTATAGACAAATAAGCTCGGCACTTGAAGAGGCAGGTCTGGATAAAAATGCCATTCAGGTTATTGAAACTGCTGATCGGCAGGCAGTTGACTATCTTCTCAAGGCAGATGAATATGTAGACCTGGTAATTCCTAGGGGCGGAGAGGGTTTGATACGAAATGTCGTTGAAAATTCCACCATCCCGGTCATAAAGCATTATAAGGGGGTATGTCATGTTTATGTGGACGAATTTGCTGATCCGGACATGGCTAGAGGAATATGTCTGAATGCAAAGCTTCAGAGGCCGGGTACATGCAATGCTATGGAGACCATGCTTGTACACGAGGACATAGCAAAAACATTCCTCCCTGATATCTTCAATGGTATGTCAGATTCGGGGGTTGAATTGCGGGGGTGTGAAAAGAGTCGTAAGATTCTGCCTGAAATAAAACAGGCTACTGAGGAAGATTGGTCAGCCGAGTATTTAGAAAAGATTCTTTCAGTAAAGATTGTAGCATCTATTGATGATGCTATCTGTCATATTTCGTCCTATGGTTCTTCGCATTCGGATGCCATAATAACTGAAGATAAATCCAATGCAAAGAAATTTACAGATGAGGTTGATTCTGCCGCAGTATACGTTAATGCCTCTACACGCTTCACAGATGGTTTTGAGTTCGGAATGGGAGCAGAGATTGGCATCAGTACAGACAAACTTCACGCCCGTGGCCCAATGGGCCTGAATGAGCTCACATCATATAAATACATAGTTCATGGAACTGGGCAAATCCGCAAATAAGAATCCGTTTAACGAATGATGTAGACAAGACAGTGTGGCATCAGTTGTCCTCATCATAACTAAACAGGCTTTTTTGAAATCTTAGGAATTTCACTTGAAAATTACTATCAAGTAATATAAATAATGACTATGATATTGGAAATATATAGTTTGCCGTTATTGCGGGGGAGAGCTAAACACCAAGGAAGGTCAACAGCCTGATAATTCAACAACACAAACTGCAAAAGCCAGTGAGCAGGATTTAATGGATAAGTATGAGATTACTTTCTCTAATGATAAATACGTGTATAAAGAGTATAAGTATGACAACCTCCGTGATTCAATAAGCTATGCAGAGAAACAAGCCTAACAAGGCAATTCAACTCGTACGCAAAAAACGCGCCGGTTAATTGCGACGTTATGAGGAATATCATGAAGAAAAAAGTTTATATTGAGACCTCAATACCGAGTTTTTACTATGAAGTAAGAACTGAACCTGAAATGATTGCCATGAAAGAATGGACCAGAAAATGGTGGGATGATTATAAAGATTCATACCTGCTGGTTACAAGTGAAGCAGTGTTGGATGAGCTTGGAGATGGAGATTATCCAAATAAAGATAAAATATTGCATTTAGCCAACGGGCTTCCACTACTTCCAATTGAACCTTCTATTGTTGATATAGTAGAAACTTACATTAAGCGAAAGGTAATGCCTGCTGATCCTGTAGGCGACGCATTACATCTTGCCTTGGCATCACATCATAAATGTGATTTTTTATTAACCTGGAATTGCAACCATATTGCAAACGCTAATAAATTCGATCATATCAGAAGGATTAACACGTTGCTAGGTTTGTACATACCATCATTAGTTACACCTTTAGAACTACAATGGGGAAAGGAGGAAACGTTATGATAAAAGATGCTCCTACAATAAAAAGAATTAGAGATTCCAGACATCGTATATCTGGAAAATTTGATCATGACCCTCAAAAGATTATTGAATATTATATCGAAATACAAAAGAAGCATAAAGAGCGTTTATTGGACAATGAAAAGGGGACAAAGGACAGCAATCACGTATCAGACTTAACTATGACATGAACATTGACCCAAAATTGCGAGCTTTTTAAAATTCAACGGGTTTTTTGCTATCAAAGTTCTTGTTTCAGGCTGATGCCCAATACTGTTTAACGCATTTCTTTAGAAAGTTCCCTGCTTCTACTATCGGTACTGTCTTTGGAGCACTTGGTACAGTATCCTGAACATCATGTACTATCCTTAAAACACCTGGTACTGTTCTTCTGACGGTTGGTGCTATTTCCTGAGCAACTGTGACCGTTTTCTGGGTACTTGGTTCCGGCCCTTGTGACAGTCTTTCTATTACATTCTCTACTTTCTTAAGTTCATTTACATTTGTTCTTCGAACCTTTAAGGTGTTTTTTGCCTTATAAACTCCATTGTTTGAATTCGCTTTCGAAGATTTCCTTTGTGCTGCTACTTTGGTTGTTGCGTTTTTACTAGTCGATTTTCTAGAGGTCGTCTTTACTTTCTGCTGTTTTTTATTGGATGTTGTTTTCTTTACAGAAAGTTTTTGTTTTGAAGATTTTCTTGCTGGAGAACTTCCAGTACTTTTAACTGTCTTTTTTGTTTTGGCATTTACCATAAATCTCTCCTTAATGAAAAGGTTCAGTAGATTTATCAATTGAATCAGGCAGTATCACGGGAACAATTATTGGTATCGAGTGATAAATCTAAGATTATATGTTGATTGGATAGGCTAAGTTATTAGCTATGATCTTTATGAATAAGCATGTGGCAATTCGAGAAAAATTGCCTGCTGTAGGTAAGACTTTATGGGTGAATACATCTTAATCCCAAGTAGTGTAACGGATTATTCGCTCATGTCAATAAAAATATGGGTAAAATGGGTAAGAAAGCAAGAGGAGCGAAATCTTTACCATGTTATGAATTATTGTTGATTTTGATCAAATCTGGTAATAATCTTGTATTCTCTCGTTTGTTATACTATTATCATGATGCGGTCACAAGACAGCTCCCATTATTAAATTGTCGTAGCCATGGGATGATTTCCACAGATTAGCCTTCACAATCGCTCAATTCGGGTTTAAGGAATGAGGTTGTTCGTTACATGCAGAAACGTTCTCCACGTACTCCTATATTTACCAATGCCCTCAAACGGCTTGAATCAGCACTAGCCCACGTTGATCTCTCCGAAGACGTTCGTGAGAGATTGTGCCATCCGAAAGCATCACTTTCAGTTTCCATTCCAATCCGCATGGATGACGGCGGTTTGAAAACATTCAATGGCTACAGAGTACGCTATGATGACTCCCGTGGTCCGGCAAAGGGAGGTATAAGATATCATCCTAGTGTCAACGCCGACGAAGTGACTTCACTGGCGTTCTGGATGACTTTTAAGTGTGCCGTAGTAGACCTGCCTTTTGGCGGTGCCAAAGGTGGTATATGTGTAGAACCCAAGAGCCTCTCGATGCTGGAACTGGAGCGACTCAGCCGTGGCTATATCGATGCAATAGTAGATTTTATAGGCCCTGACAGCGATATCCCTGCACCAGATGTATATACTAATCCTATGATCATGGGCTGGATGTGTGATCAATATGGCATCATCTGTCGCCAGAAGGTACCCGGAGTCATCACTGGGAAGCCTCTCGCCCTTGGAGGCAGTAGGGGCCGGGACAGTGCCACAGGTCGTGGTGGATACTTTGTTATACGCGAACTTGAGACTAGATTGGGTATCGGCCCTGGCAGTACAGTTGCAGTACAGGGCTTTGGCAACGCAGGTTTCATGGCAGCACAGTTTTTGAGTGAAAGTGGATATAAGGTAGTAGCTGTTAGCGATTCGAAGGGTGCTATCTACAAAAGTGATGGGCTGGACATACAATCTGTCTGGCAATTTAAGCAACATGAACGCAAGCTGGCTGCCGCCTATTGCTCTGGCTCGGTCTGCGAGGTACAAGAATACGACAAGATTTCCAATTCAGAACTCTTGGAACTGGGCGTGGACTTACTAGTTCCGGCCGCTCTAGAGGAACAAATTACGGCAGACAATGCACCTCGAATCCGTGCTAAAGCAATTTTGGAGCTGGCCAATGGGCCAACCACTCCAGAGGCCGATACTATTCTCAAGTCGAAGGGAATAGCCGTAATCCCTGACATATTGGCCAATGCCGGCGGAGTTGCAGTCAGTTATTTCGAATGGGTTCAAAATAAGTCCGGATACTACTGGACTGACAAGGAGGTTGATGACAAGCTTAAGGAGCGTATTTGCCGTGAAGCAGATTCTGTATGGAATGTTTCGCAGGAACTAAAGACAGATTTGCGTACAGCCGCATATGTAATAGCACTCAGACGCATCAGTGAAACTATAGAAGCCAAGGGTACAAAGGAATTCTACGATGGTAAGAACTAGCAATGTATGTTGTAATACCTCAATAAGTTTTTGAACCTTCCATACTTCAGTTCATCTTCTCATTTCCACGCATATAAAAATGCATAGCAATGAACAATGTGGCGAATGAACAGTAGCCTACAGAAAAATCACTTGCAACTCCATATCCAAACACACTGACCACACCATTTGGTGTAAGATCATATGCATGGATAATACCTACATAAGAAAGTAACGCCGCTCCCAGGGACCACATACATGCTGTTAGAAATTTCTTTTCAATCAAGAATACAGAGATAGAAGCAAGTATCATAGAAGTAAAAATGAATCCTCTCTCCAGCGATATCATTCCGTGAATGGCCAGATTGTTTGCAAACGCTTCCTTGCCGATTATAAATAGAGTAGTGCCCGCTGACCTGAGAGTGCTTTCAACCATTAATAGACCCCATGCCGCAATTGCAGGGAATAGGCCTATGGCAACTGCCATGGCATGATGTTTTGGTGTTTCCTGGAACGCCTGAGCAACTATTACAATTCCGATCCACAACAATATTCCTATTCCGGCTTCAAGGGGTACCACTTTAAGGATAATGGTGACAAAGCCACTTAAACAGATGATGGTTACAAAGATGCCGTTTAAGATTGAATATCCGGTCCTGGCGCCAATAGCCTTCCAACCCGGATGGCCTATATAAATGGTAGTAGGGAAACAACTGCCAAATAAAGAGGCCACAACTGAACCGATTCCGTTAGTTAATAGTGATGAAGGTGTATTGTACTTGTCTCCAGCAGCTTCGGCACTCTCAAGATTCTGCAGTGAACCCACGACGTTAAATACCCCCATCGGAATAATGATTGAAATATATTGAAGCATATATTTGCTTTGAATTATGTCAATCATGCTTCCGGCACA
Source organism: Candidatus Scalindua arabica (assembly GCA_018263435.1). Taxonomy (GTDB): domain Bacteria; phylum Planctomycetota; class Brocadiia; order Brocadiales; family Scalinduaceae; genus Scalindua; species Scalindua arabica. The sequence goes on from JAANXD010000007.1 coordinate 10,793, forward strand.
AAAATGCGGCGGAGAAAAGTGAACAAATCCATCTTTACTGACAATACTTTCACTACCCATATAACCCAATATCCATGCCAATCCTGTACCAACTCCAATGGCAATCAGACCTCCCGGCAGTCCCAGAGGGAATCTTACTTTTGAGAAATACTGAACAAGTATAAACGCAAGTGGAAACAGGGCGATTAATGGTTTCTCAAATATCCTGAATGCGAAATCCATAGAGATAAACGTAATAGCAATTCCTGCAAGGGTAGAGAGTAAGGCTGCCCGTGGAGTGATGCGTCTCAGATATTCACCGATTAATGCCCCCAGAATTTCTATCATCCCACTAAGGAAACAGGCAACCATACCGATCTTCCATACTAAGTACGGGTCTTTGGTAGCCTCATAAACCGGAGCCATTATGAAAAAGATAAAGGCAAAGAGACTAACCGTATTTATTCCATAAGGTAATGCTGTTACGTCATCCCTTTTTGTTTTGATTGCAAGCCTTCTGGCCTGCCACGAATAGAAAAGGTTTCCCAAGAGTATTGAGATAGCGGCTCCGGGAAGTATAATGCCGAAGACAAGTTTATCAGGCATACCACACAACATCTTGCAAAAACTCACTATAAGTATTAGCTGTACAAGATTATCAATGGCAAGGCCAAAGAACCCATCTATATCTTTTTTGACAAATAGTGGATAACTCATTTTTTTAAACTTGCTTTATATTGTAAGTGTTTGTAATATTTTACCTTCTATGACATCAGAAGGGACTAAATTATGATTAAAAAGAAACAGCTTATAGAAAAGCTATATAATGCTCTTGACAGTGAAGAGGAAGCAAACAACCAATTCTATGACTATACTATTAAGTCACTTAAATATTACAAGTGGCTAAGTGAAGACAAGAAAGAAAAGGTACAGAATATAGTATCAAAATTAAAGGATGATACTCAAAGGCACAAAAATGTAATAGAAAAATTAATACAAGATGTAGAAGAAAGTGAGAAAGATGTATTCTAGGGAAGCCCTTACTGAAATATTTCAAAGAATTCTGAAGTTTGAAGAAGATGCTAAAGCATTATATGACGATTGCATAGAGGAACTTGATGATGAGAACATTATCAGTACTCTACGATCAATCAGTAATGAAGAAAAAGGCCATATAGAACTTGCAAAACGTCTTGTGGAACTAATCCAGGAATAACTGCTTACTTGGATTTCTCAATATATCTCATTCTTAAATCATAGAGAGCTGTATCTAAAAGCTTCGTCTCATCTTCGTTAAGGTTTCCCTTTGTCTTCTCTTTAATTATTTCCAGTGTATCAATTGTAAACTTTGCCTGGTCGAGATTCTGATCACTCTTTTTACTGAATGGATTCTCCACTTCTCCTAAACTGATTAACGCCTGCGTTACAAGGCTTGACATAAACAGGGAAAAGCTTGCTTCTGGAATCCTGGGTATGTCTTCTTGTGCAGATCCACTTCTCCCGTCCACTTCTTTTTCTGAATCAGAGCCTGACTGCTTTAGTTCTTCGTTGTCATCCATTTCCAAAGCCTCCATTAAGAGATATCGGTTATTGTAATAACACGTTAACTATTAACATCCAGTGTTGCCTTAATAAATTCTTTAAACAAAGGATGTGGATTAGTTGGTTTCGACTGGAACTCGGGATGAAATTGTACTGCTATAAACCATGGATGGTCTTTCAGTTCGATTATTTCCACCAACTCATTGTCCATGGTAAAACCACTGCAAATCATCCCTTTCGGTGCAAAAACATCTCTGTATTTGTTATTGAATTCATACCTGTGTCTGTGTCGTTCGGAAACAGTCTCCTGGTCATAACTTTTGCGGGCAATGGTACCTGGCTCAAGCCTGCACTGTTGCGCTCCCAGTCTCATAGTCCCGCCCATTTTCTCGATATCCTTCTGTTCTTCTAACAGGCATATTACGGGATCCGGTGTGTTAGAATCGAACTCAGTACTGTTTGCTTCTGCCAGGTTGCATACGTTTCGTGCGAACTCTATAGCTGCACAATGCAAACCTAAGCACAGTCCAAGATATGGAATATTGTTTTCTCTGGCATATTTTACAGCCTCTATCTTCCCCTCGATTCCTCTTTCCCCGAATCCACCCGGTATTAAGATTCCATTGCATCCCTCAAGAAGTTTTTCCGCACCCACCTTCTCGATATCCTCAGACTCAATCCTTCTCTCCTTCACCTTGGCTGCATTACCGATGCCTCCGTGTGTTAATGCCTCATAAATAGATTCGTAAGCAGATTGGTGTCCGATATACTTGCCAACAATAGCTATTTCGGTAACCTTCTGTGGGCTTCTCAGGACTTCCATCATATTGAGCCATTTGTCAAGGGTGCCTCCTTCAGAGTTTAATTGAAGTTTCTTTAAGATTATTTTGTCAAGTCCCTCTCTGACGAGCAGTAAAGGTATTTCATAGAGGTAGGGTTTTACGTCCACCTCCTCTATTATAGATTCCTTGTCCACGTTACAGAACAGAGAAAGCTTCTCCTTTATTTCATTAGAAAGTGTTTTCTCTGTTCTACATATCAATATGTCCGGTTCTATTCCCGCCTGGCGCAACATACCAACACTATGCTGTGTAGGTTTTGTCTTTATCTCATCTGCCGCTCTGAGATAAGGTATAAGTGTCAGGTGTATATACAGTACGTTTTCTCTGCCTATTTCCCTGCCAAATTGTCTAATGGCCTCTACAAACGGCTGGCTCTCAATATCTCCAACAATTCCACCTATTTCGGAGATCACTACGTCTGTATCCGAAGTTGCCAGCTTACGGATGCAATCCTTTATCTCATTTGTTATGTGAGGTATTACCTGTATGGTTTTCCCCAGATATTCTCCCTTACGCTCTTTTGTTATTACAGAGTAATAAATTGAACCTGTAGTACAATTACAGTCCCTATTCGTAACTGTATTTGTAAACCTTTCATAATGTCCCAGGTCGAGATCTGTTTCGGCGCCATCTTCTGTAACATAAATTTCTCCATGTTCAAACGGGGCCATCGTACCCGGATCAACATTCACGTAAGGGTCAAACTTCTGTAAGCTGATTTTGTGGCCATGGCTCTCTAAAAGCATTCCAATCGATGCCGCATTCAAGCCTTTCCCCAGGGAAGAAACAACACCGCCTGTAACAAATATATGTTTTGTCATACCCAACCCTTTATTTTAAATTAACCACAGATTTCGCAGATTTCATTGATCTTCAAGACGGTATTTTCTTAAGAATCGTTCAAAATCTTCAGGTGTATCCACTCCCTCACATGTGTGAGGCGTGACAACAACCTTGACTTTGTATCCATTTGAAAGAACTCTAAGTTGCTCCAGTTTTTCTACCTCTTCTATTTCCGGTATTGCAAGGCTGGAAAATCTTAGTAAAAAGTCCTTTCGGTACATATATATACCAAGATGTTTTAAAAAAGGAAATGATGTCTTGTTTCCGGTACTATATCCATCTGAGGTTTTCTCTGATATGGAAAATTCAGGATTACTATTTTTATCCCTGATATACGGAATAGTTGCCCTGGAAAAATACATAGCATAGTTATCTTTATCTATAACAACCTTTACGGCATTTGGATCAGTGAATTCTTCCATAGACCTTATTTCATTTGCAAATGTACAAACTACCGCTTCTTTCTCGGTATACATGGATTCAACAAGATCGTCTATCATACTTCCTTTAACGTCTGGCTCGTCTCCCTGAATATTCACAACGAAATCTGCATCCAGATTTGATGCTACTTCAGCGATCCTGTCCGTACCTGATTTGTGCTTCGTAGATGTCATTTTAACACATCCACCAAATTGCTTTACCACTTCAGAAATGCGTTCATCATCTGTAGATACAATAACCTCGTGGATGTTTTTCGCATTCATTACATTTTCATATACATGTTCGATAAGGTATTTCCCTGTATATTCTTTCGCTTCATTTTTAATTAATTTACCGGGAAGCCTGGTTGATGCATATCTTGCAGGGATAATGGCTACGGTCTTTGGCATATTTTTCTTTGTCTTATCTAATCGTATTTTACAAAAGTCGTATTATAACCGTAAAGGGCATACAGTCAACTAAGTAAAAAGAAGTATAAATATTCAATACATGTTTATCAGTGCTGCAAATATGGGTAAGTTCTATATAATCCAGGTATACTTTAATGAGATCATCAAGGCAGGGTCTATTTTTTTTCTTCCAAACTATTTTTGTCGTAGAATCGCATAGGTAAAAACTCTTTAAACGCCACGTTTACCGTTAAAATTATTTAGGAGCGTGGTCTATTAAACATTACTTGAGGGGAGGTGATGTATCTCACCTATTTCTAAGTACGCATTTAGAAACAGGGTGGGACGATCTTCTCTTTCCAACTATTGTATTTATAAACTCGCATGTATAACGATAGGAATAAGTAGCTGTGAATCAAAGCTACATCTTGGTAAGCCGTTTCAGGCAACTTCCAGGCGAAGATGCTTTCCAAGTGCGTGTGCAAACTTTTCCAGAGTAGAGAGCTTGATATCTTCTGCATGATTTTCGATTCTTGAGATAGCAGATTTTTTTGTATCTAATTTTACCGCAAGCTCCTCCTGAGTCAAACCTGCTTCTTCTCTGGCCTGTTTCAGTAAAACACCAATTTTGAATTGCTCATATCCTGTGTCAAAACCCTTTGCGAATTCAGTGTCTCGTGCCTTACGTTTTTTTATGTACTTTTGAAGGTCACTCATCTTTTTCTTCCCTTCCTTTCAAAATATTCGTGTTTACGTTTTTCAGCAAGCTTGATAGCTTGTCTCGGTGTTTTTTGAGTTTTCTTTTGGAATGCATGAACCAAAACCAACAAATTCGTTCCATAGAAAAAGCCAAGAAGCCTGTAGATGTTTGATCCCACTATGACCCGGACTTCCCAAAGTTCATCCGTATTTGTAAGTTTTTTTAAATACTGAGAGGGAACACGGTCTAACTCCTCAACCAGATTCAAAACCCAGGCCACTTTCTGTGCCTCCTTAGCTGACAATGTTTCAAGAAAGCCATCAATTGGCTTCTGGCCTGATGCAGTCTCGTAAAATATGACTTCTTTCATTAAGGATGTATGTTAACATGCAGGTTAACATTGTCAAGTGAAAATCTATTCAGGCAGGGTCTATCTTCTTTTTCCAACTATTGTACTTATCTACTTTCATGCGTTAAAATTAATATACATGGTAGCCATTTACTAACCATAATTCTTTGACATCTTAATTTGGGTAGTAAGAACGGTAAGGATTAAAGCTTCGGATAATAAGAGGATTTGCATCAGATAAAAATCGAAAGATTATAGTTATCAAAACTATAAATAATGGTCGCTATTTCTATTAATAATAAATAGTCGCTGTCCCTATTTGTTTCAATAGTCGCTGTCCCTATTTGTTTCTATGCAAACGCAAGCCTATGGCCTTTGGGTTCCGGGATAGGATCTCCAAATTCTTTGGCAGTTCTTATCCAGAGTTTCATTGCCGATTTCAGGCTTGTCAAGGCTTTTGAGTGTGTCTCACCATGGGCAATACACCCGGGCAATTCTGGTGCTTCTGCAACAAAAGCGTTATCTTCTTTACTCCAGTAAATAATGACTTCATACTTATCCATTAGACTTAACTCCTAACTTATATTTTAAAATAATGTTTCTAACTTGCCGAACTTGATAAGGCTTGGCCTTGTTACCTTCTTTTTGCAAATTGATTTTTTCCAGCACCCCTTCTTTCCTAAAAATATGATGACTGCCACTTACTCTTTTGTCGAAACCAAATCTTTGCATTAACCCTACTAAATCCTGGAAATTGGTATTAGCATCTGATTGGCCCTTCAGTATTTGCATTAAAAGTTTTTCTTGTTTCCCCATAGTTTGCTTACTCTTTAATCGTATTTGATCACCCTCAACTATTGCCAAACTTTAATTGATTGCTATTATAGTAGCAAATCTAAATATATCTCAAGTCAAAAATATGCCTGTCACCAAACAGAGCTTCATCTTTTATAGACTCTGTACATGACTGATCTCAGCTTTCCCTTGATAGCTTTTCAATAACGTGACAAATATCTCTTATGTTTATCAGTGCTGCAAATACGGGCAAGTTCTATATAATCCAGGTATACTTTAATGAGATCATCAAAGGCAGGGTCTATCCTCTTTGTCCAACTATCCTACTTATCTACTTTCATGCGTTAAAATTAATATACATGGTAGCCATTTACTAACCATAATTCTTTGACATCTTAATTTGGGTAGTACAAACGGTAAGGATTAAAGCTTCGGATAATAAGAGGATTTG
>JAANXD010000070.1 GCA_018263435.1 Candidatus Scalindua arabica
TTAGAGGTAAATCTGTTATTGGCATTTATCCCATGCTGCCTGATCTTGATCGCTCGACAGCAATAGGGATTCCAAATTTTCTGCAGACATCACGTATAGCAGAAACATCTTTCTCCCATCCATCATCGTCAAAATCAATTGCTAAAAAATAACAGCTTTCATCAGGCAGCATGGGATAAATGCCAATAACAGATTTACCTCTAAGATGTTCTTCAACAATATCTTCGTTTAATTGAGCATATAATTTGTGTGTACATTTGGAGCATTTGATTTTTGGTTTTTCACAGACTCCCGGTTGCCACTCATTCAAACAGACAGGTGAATATCCCGACACTCCTTTTTTATTTTGCCACCTCTTCGCATATACATTTTCTCGGCCCTTAAAGAGAGACATAAAAAGAATTATTTTATTTTTTGTGTCAGAAAAACTATTAAGAGGTTTATTTTCTGTTTCTATAGATTCAATTTTAGGCTTATTTTCACAGAGTTCTATACTTGTTTCCTCAACAGATAGATCTGCTGCCGAAGTTGATTCCGACTGTAAAATACCGCTATTCAACTCCAACATATTTATTTTATCTCTAAGTTTCGTGTTTTCTTCAAGTAGCGCCTGATATTTTTTGTATAATTTTTTGTAGCTGATTTTTTCCATAAAACTTTATAAATTCTACTAGAGAAAAATGTAATTATTTTAGAATCAAGACAAACAGAGTTTAGAGTTAACTCTCATTTCCTGTTCTTGATATTTACTAAATTATAGATTAGCAATATAATAAATATGCGGTAAAATAGTTAAGAATTCAATTTGAAGAGGGCTTTCAAGGGACTAGAAAAGGGTAAAAGAGGGATTACAAAAAAAACTATTTTTAAAGATTTTCAAGTGATAAAGTGGAATCAATTCCTTGTCGACTGGATGTGCCTTATCTTTGACGGACAGGTCATCCTACTACTTTGATATATCTCTAAGATAATTTATTATTTTCATGATTTTATTTTTTTAGATAAGTTTTCTATAGGGTGAAATTCATACGTTTTCCCTTTTTTATTCTTCTCTAATAGTCCTTTTTCAACCAAATCAAATAAATCGCTTCTTGCTGTTTCGTAAGCTATTTTGTTACTGTTTTTGTGTGATTTTACGGTATAAGTAAAATCTTGGTTACGTAATGAGTGACTCAACAAAGAGACTTGTCGGTAATTCAAATCAATAGACGATTTCTGTAATAAGGTTTCTGCATGGTTTATTGTTTTGGTTTTCCAGGAAATATAATCATGAAGTGCTTGAATTGCTCTTGTTACTATTTTTAAATGATATAAGATAAAGTATGTGAGGTCACCATCATCGCTTTCCGTGTAAAGAAAAGCTTTTCCATATTTGGATGGCCCTTCCTTTATAATTTGTGATATTGAAATGAATTCAAGAAGCCAATACTTTTTTCGCAGCATGTACCAATAGAAAAGAGCCCTGGCACAACGTCCATTACCATCAACAAATGGATGGTCATATGCCAGCCAAAAATGAAGTATTATTGCCCTGATAACAGGATGTATGAAATAATCAGGTATTTCTTCATTAGCAAACTTGCACATTATTTTTACTCTTTTGTTAAGTTCGCTTGCAGGCGGGGGTGAATGTAAGATTTCATTCGAAGCTGTTTCGTATACTTTAATATCTTCATCTTGCTTTCTAAACCTACCAACTGCTGTAGTATCATCCAGCGTACCTTCCGTCAAAAGTCCATGTAATTCTAAAATAAGTTCTGTCGTTAGAGGGCTGTCTGTCCTGTCTCGAATTAAACTCATCGTATTATAGTTATTAAATATCATTCGCTCATCCCTATTAAGAGGCTTCCTCTTTAATCGAATCATTTCTTTTGCTGCTTTGCGTGTAGTCGTTGCTCCCTCAAGCTGGCTTGAGGTAATTGCCTCCTCAATTAAAGAATGTGCAATGTACCTATCACGTGTTTTTGGATTAGTTATACCATCACTCAGCATTTCAATTTGTCCACCTGCACCTTGATCAATATGATGAAGGTATTCCAGCGCAGGATCGGGTAATGAAAACTTAAAACTCTTTTTTAAAGTATCATGTAGTGGCACTTCCCTCAATTGTCCTGAGCGTGCAATCTTAAGTGCTGTCCACCACTCGTCTCGAGAAAAACCTTTTGGGGGAGATAGATATTTTGTTTTTTCCCAATGTATATACTTTCCTTTATAAGTTGGGCTCTTTCCATGTATTAGAGCCTTGCTGACAATTTTCGGATTTTTCAATACTACTGATGACCAGGATATAGGTTTTTCAGGTTTCTTCATATTTTTATAAACTTTCTTTATAAAAGCAAATACTATTATATACTAATATTCACCAATATTAGTATATTTATTGGTTAATTGCAAGTCTTTATACTAATATTAGTATGTTTTAGTACATTTTAGTACTTAGAAAGTTGGAGATACGCCTATGCAAACAGATATAAAGTGGGAATTTGAATGGTTCGTGCCATTAACTCGGTTTTCCTCAAAGAGACTAGGGACAGGTCTTGAAAGAGAGTACACAAATCAACTTATTTTAATGTACGAATAAAGGGAAGTGTTTTTAGGTATTCAAAACAAACATTTCGCAAAAAGAACGGAATACCGTTTGGGCATTAATAATGTATAAGATTTTTTACAGAAGAATTCATTCGAGAATATGGAAAATGAAATGACACTAATTCCTTGTTGATTGGATGTGCCTTATCTTGGATGGGCAGGTCATCCTGCTGAATTGTCTTAAGTCACGCAAGCGGTCTTCCTGTGGGAGAAGGTCGATGTGTTTTGTATACATCATGCCGAATTTTCCGGCTTCCTCGTATCTTTTTCTCTCTGAAGTATCATCAATATCATATTTGCGTTTGTAAAAGAGATGGTATCTTATATATTCTTTATCAAAGTTACTCAGCTTTACTGATCTGTTCTGTAGTGCAATAAAATATTTTAGTACCAGGTACTTGGTTACGTTTGCCTGTAACTCCAGTTCGAGAAGGCTGAAAGGGCGATTCTGTTTATAATTCTGAGCTATAAACAGGAAATGGTCCAGTTCTTCAACAAAGCTTGCGCATAAATCAATATTGTCATCATGAAGGCCAAGCCTTGGATCGTTGCTTTCCAATTCTCTTATTAATTTGTCTGGATAATAAATACTTACCTTAAGCGTGTCTCCCGCATCCCTTATCAAGACCTTTGCTCCTGAATGACTTTTAACTACGGTCCTGATTTTTTCTTTTGCATAGAATTCTTTATAACCTTTATCGCCAATAATATACTGTTCGATATTGGTAATTCCGGTATCCAGTGCATAGGTTTTTTCTATCTTTCTTTGTAATTCATTAATCAAAGGGTGTCTGATCTTCATTTTTATCCGGTGTAGAAAAAGTTAAAAGTGCCTACCCGCCTGCCAATCAGTTCGGGCAGGAAGTTTGAAGTGAGCTAAAGTTGTGGATTTTCTTTTTAACAACCCATTGAAATTAAACTCGAATCTCGAAGCACTAAATTCGAAACAATATCGAAATTCAAATTCTCAAAATTCAAAACAGCTAAAACTGCAATATAATCTGGAGAAAGGCTCCCTGGTTTATAACATTTAAATTCTGGTAATTCGGATTTGTTTCGATTTTCGGATTTTGATTTTGGTCCCGGCTATGCAAGTACTGCTTTTGCAGGATAAAAATATTCCCTGTTCATAAAGCTTAAAACCTGTGCAATAACCTCAAACCCTTCTGATAATTGTGATAACGTGCCTGTGAGCCTGTTTTTCCTTGCATTGGTATGTCCCGATGCAAGGCCATAATATGTTTTTCCGAAACCTACGTAATAATGTTTATCAACAGGTCTTCGTTTGTATTCATATCTGTACTTAATATATTCAGGGATCATCCCTGTCAGGAAGAGTGTATAATTTCCTATATGACAGTAAATATGAAATTTTTCAATGTTATCTGAATGGAGGGAATCTGTAATCATATCTACTATATATTGATGTGATTTTGCTTCATCCCCTTTTTCGTTATACAATCTTGAACTCTCTGTAAATTGTGCAAGCATATTCGCGATGTAGTTCGAAACCTGCGTGTCTTCAAGCAGGCTCATAAGTCGGCTTTTATTCCATGGAATGACGGGTTCGGTTTTATTTAATGCTTCTATAGTCCTTTCAATAAATCTTGAATCTTTTCTTTTTTCTTTAAATGCCCTTCTCAAAAGCATTGAAAACAGGAAATATGGAGAAATTTCCAGGATACGTTCCGTACAGTTCATCACGTTGTTGAATACCCTGTCACTGTCGATCATTTTAGCAATTACGTCTTCATCTCCTTTTATCAAACTTGCAATATTGTCGTAATCGTTCCGCCTGGTAACATAACTTTCGATAAGGAAAAGGAGGTCTCTATCTGATAGGCTTTGCAAACTCTCTTTTTGAAGTTCCTGAATAGTTTCTTCTTTTTCCATGGCTCTCTCCATAAAGATTTGAGAAATTTAATTTAGGAAAACGAATCTTACCAAATACTTCAATATGCAATTTATAACTACATATACAGACAAGTTACAAGAAAAAAGCGGGAGAAATAGAATTTAGATCTACGCTCGATCATTTGTATATTTTCATTTTTTACATTGTGTAAGATGCAACAATTATACCAAAAATATATTAATCCTCATTATCTTCAACTCATTATAGATTAGTTGGTTATGAAATCTTGATATTTGTACTCTTTGCTTATAAGAAGATTTAGTGGGCAGTTTTTATACAAAGTGGTCATTCTTAGCAGCAATGTGGTTAAACTGAAAAAAACAGTTGAAAACTTACAGGCATTTACTATATTGTAATAGTGTTGTAAAAAACTAGTAATTACACCGCCAGGCACGCCTGGCATTCTTTTTTTTGTAACCTTTGACAAAGGAGCAACTTATGACTACTACGCTTACGCAAGATTACAAGGTGGCCGACATTGGTCTGGCCGATTGGGGGCGCTGTGAGATCACCCTTGCTGAGGCTGAAATGCCGGGATTGATGAATCTCAGAAAAAAATATGAAAAAGATCAGCCTCTTAAGGGCGCTAAGATAATCGGTTGTATCCATATGACGATCCAGACAGCCGTTTTGATAGAGACTCTCCGTGCCCTCGGAGCAGAAGTGCGTTGGTCTTCATGTAACATCTTTTCCACACAAGACCACGCTGCCGCCGCCATGGCTGCCGCCGGTGTTGCCGTTTATGCCTGGAAAGGGCAGACAGAAGAGGAGGCTGGATGGTGTATCGAACAGACTATTCTCAAGGATGGAAAGCCGTGGGATGCCAATGTATTACTTGATGACGGTGGTGACCTTACTGCCATGGCTCACGAGAAGTATCCAGAGATGCTCGATAATGTTCACGGTATTACAGAAGAGACCACTACTGGAGTTCACCGGCTGTTTGACATGATGGCAAAAGGTGAGCTTAAGGTTCCGGCCATCAATGTTAACGATTCCGTGACTAAATCAAAGAACGATAATAAATATGGATGCCGTCACAGTTTAAACGACGCCATCAAGCGTGGCACCGATGCTCTGCTTTCCGGTAAAAAAGCACTCGTTGTTGGTTACGGTGATGTAGGCAAAGGTTCTGCCCAGAGTTTGAATCAGGAAGGGATGATCGTAAAGATCTCTGAGATTGACCCCATCTGTGGCATGCAGGTATGTATGGACGGATATGAGGTCGTTTCTCCGTACAAAGACGGAAACAACACCGGCTCTGCTGAATGCATCGATAAACAGTTGCTGGAAAATGTAGATCTGATCGTAACAACTACAGGAAACGTAAACGTATGTGATCGTTATATGCTGGCCGCCGTTAAACGGGGAGCCATCGTGTGCAACATCGGCCACTTCGATCTTGAGATTGATACCAAATACATGCGCGACAACTGGAGATGGGAAGAGGTGAAACCTCAGGTACATAAGATCTATAGATCCGATGACGATGAAGATTACATTATTCTACTTTCCGAAGGACGCCTTGTAAACCTTGGCAACGCAACCGGTCATCCATCCCGTGTCATGGATGGTTCATTCACAAATCAGGTACTTGCGCAGATGTATCTCTATGAAGAGTCATGGGCAAGTAAGCCTGCTTCTGAGCGTGAGCCTGTCTACGTCAAGGTTCTTCCCAAGAAACTGGACGAAGAGGTTGCTGCTGAAATGGTTAAGGGTTTTGGCGGAGTGATTACCAGGATGACGCAGCAGCAGTCTGAATACATCAGTACACCGGTAGAAGGCCCATTCAAGCCTGAAACTTATAGATACTAAAGCCTTCTGAAGAACTTTGTTGGAAAACAGGACGCCCTTTTTTAATTCTAACGTAACAATCAGGTGCGCAGCTTCTTGTATTACCTGATTGTTACGTTAGCTTTTTCTTTTTCCTAACTTACTTCGTATCAAGGATGGATTGCGTCTCATATCTAATATGGCAACTACTTCTACAATATCTTTATCTATTTCATAGTAAACAGCAAATGGGAATCTTTTTGTAAGCATTCGATAAAACCCAAACTTTTTACTATGAATTCCACTATAAAACTTTAAACATTCAAGATCAGAAATCAGAGAATCAAAAAAATAATCACCAACACCCCTTTATTGCAACTCATAAAAAAGCCTTCCCTTCCCATTTATTACTATCTGGACGTGGATCAATGTATAGTTTAGCAGCCTCTACCATTCTATCAACTTTTAATTGATATTCTGCTGGTAATTGTTCACCTTTTGTAGGAATATATCCAATTTCAATATCTGCATGATAAGGATTATTATTCTCTATATCAGGGGTATATACAATATCCGCATCAAAACTACGAATTATATCTGCTGTTAATAGGCCAAATCCAAAATAGGCTCTATTATTTCTGGGAGATTGAATCTTTTTCCCATGTCGTTTGCAAAAAGTGGGGGTACAGTAACTTTGTCTCATTACAGATACTCCACCCTTTTCTGCCTGAGGTCTGTACGCATTTGGTCTGAGGCTTTGTCTATCTTTTGTTACCATCGCAGAATAAAACAAGATTCTAACAATTTTTTCTAGATCATCGATATCATCAGGCAAATCCATTTTGTTAGCGAAGATTTTGTTATATAGCTTCGATGGTATCAGAGATTGTATTAGCCTCATTAGCATTGATTTCAATATTATTAAAGAATACTGGTTCTTGAGAACTTAACTTTACATAATAAGAAAGGGTATTGTTTCCTATTTCCAAACTTAACCTCTCATTATTTTCGTTCTTCCAAACAAATGATACTGTTCCGTTAGGCGTAGGATAAACATCGTTTATTCCTTCAACAATTCTATCATTTAAGAAATATATAAACCGTATTGCATTAGCAGTGCTTTTTGCTTCAAGAGGAATTGCCCCGTATCCATCCCAGCCTTGATTTAAGAATTTAAACGATGTTAATCTATTAACCACTTCGTCCCTTGTCATGTTAACTTTGTGCGAGGTTAATTCACTTAATGTATTAATATAGTCATTAAATGGTTTTTCTATATTACGATTATAGTCTTCCAAGTTTGCTTCTGAGAAAGTTGGATTTCTAAATTTAACATGATCGCTTTCAAACATATTTACCAAATTACTCATAGCTAGTACTCCTGCAATAGTCATTGCTTTAATACCAGTATCTGTTATGAAACTTTTGCCTATAGGTTTAGTAGGTGGAGACGAAGGAGGATTCTCTATTTTCTCCATGTACCTATTCAAATCTGCCAGATCTTTATCTTTTGTATCTACAAATCTATATTTTTCCATTTTATTCCCTTAACTTTTTCCTTGCACCTTCACTAATTGCCCAATTAAAGATATTAAATATTTCACTGTTTATTTCAAAAGATAAACTTTCTAAAGAATCAACCGAGACATTGTCAACCGTAAACAAATCTATATCTACTAAAATTTGTCCTTTTTTGATAGTAACATCAGGAACAACTAATCCATACCTTAAGTTTAGTCTATTTTTGTCTTTACTATAATTTATTGTATGAATGTTCCGTATAACACACTCAGATTGAGGGAAATATGTTGTATTACCAATCAGGCTAGGATTGATAATCAACTCAAGAATCTGCATTGGATTAATTTGGTTTTCAATGCTATCTTCTACTTCAAATTCAATGATATTTAATTTACGGATAGCAACTCGATTAAAAGAGGTTATCTTGCATAATTTAAACACTTCAATTAAGTGAATAATATTATCTTTAATATTATCAAAACCTTTATATACATTCCCTGAAATTGTTAATGAAATAGCATCTTCAGTAAATGAAAAGACCTTTAGGCCATCTAAAGGTTTTAGTTGAAATCCAGCACCTTTCTGGTTAACTGACTGTATAATTGGAGTTTCATCCACTTTAAAAGATACTTCAAATTGTCCTTGTTTTAAATCATTGGCTCTAGGAAACTGATCCTTAAAGATTGAAGCTATTCCGTCCTTATTCTTGCCTATTTCATCAGTTGCTTCAAATTTCACCTGAAAAATTACAGATTTCAGATAATGTCTTTTATGACCTTCAATATCTGATCGCTCAGCCTTTGGAAATCCAAACATATTGTGCGTTCTCCAATAATAACTTCTAATACACGTTACTTACAAATAATAAGTAATGGTATTATGAAATTAAAGCCTCTTTAACTTTAATAGGGACAGGCCTATTTATTGTTCTTGCGTGGCCTTCCCCACAGGATGAATGGAGTCACCTTATAAAAGCTTCTATTAAAGCCCAGCCTCTTTTTTCAAGATCTCTGCCTTATCTGTCTTTTCCCATGAGAATGAATCTTCGCTTCTTCCAAAGTGGCCATGACTGGCAGTAATCTGGTAAATAGGTCTTCTCAATTCCAGGTGATCTATAATACCCTTTGGTGTAAGGTCAAAATGCTTATCAACCAGCTCTTCAATCTTTGTTTCCGGAATCTTTGCCGTGTTCTCCGTTGAAACCAGTACAGACATAGGCTTGGCAACACCAATAGCATAAGATAACTGAACCTCGCAGGCATCAGCTAACCCTGCAGCCACTATATTTTTGGCAACGTAACGTGCAGCATATGCGGCACTGCGGTCGACTTTCGACGGGTCCTTTCCTGAAAAGGCCCCGCCGCCATGTCTTGCCCTGCCGCCGTAGGTGTCAACAATTATCTTCCTTCCGGTCAAGCCGCAGTCACCCTGCGGACCTCCTACTACGAAGCGGCCGGTCGGATTAATATAATATTTGGTTTTGTCGTCCAGAAATTCTGCCGGAATAACATCTTTTATAACCTTTTCAAGTATGTCTTCTTTAATCTGATCATGCGAAATGTCCGGGGAGTGCTGGGATGAAACAACAATTGCATCTACCCTTACCGGCTTGCTGCCTTCGTACTCAACCGTTACCTGTGATTTACCGTCAGGCCGAAGATATGTAAGGTCTCCGATCTGTCTCTGCTCCGCAAGTCTCTTTACTAAACGGTGAGACATGCAGATTGGAAAAGGCATAAACTCTTCTGTCTCGTGACAGGCGAAACCGAACATCATTCCCTGGTCTCCGGCGCCATGTTCACTATGCAGGCCCTCACCTTCAGAGACTCCCTGTGAAATATCCGGAGATTGTTTATCAAGTGATGTTAAAACCGCGCAGGTTTTATAGTCAAACCCCATAGATGAATCACTGTAGCCTATATCCTTAATGGTCTGCCTGACTATAGCCGGTGCATCTATAGTAGCAGTAGTAGTTATTTCGCCTGCGACCATTGCCATCCCGGTTGTTACCAATGTTTCGCATGCAACACGTGACATTGGGTCCTGTGCCAGGATTGCATCCAATATGGCATCGGATACCTGGTCGGCAATCTTGTCCGGGTGTCCCATGGATACTGATTCAGAAGTAAATAAGTGGTTTCCTTTTTTCATTTGATCCTCTTTTCCTTTCCAAGGTTTTTGTTAAAATTCAATCTCCTTTGTTGAATCACTATAGTAATACGGAAGGTTAAAATCTTCCACTACTTTTTTTTGCTAAAATTTCCCCTATTATTTCCATACTTTTCCCTGTAGCGCCTCTTTTTTCATTAACTACCTTTTGTGCTTTAAGCCCTATCTCTTTTGCCTCATCAGGATTCTTGATAAAGTATTCGATTGCTTTAAAGAGTTCGTTCTCGGATTCTACCATTTTGGCGGCACTGTTTTTAAGCAGGAGGTCAGTCTCTTCTTTAAAGTTAAATGTATGCGGTCCAAAAACCACAGGTTTTCCCAACCCTGCCGGTTCCATCATATTCTGGCCTCCGGATGGAACAAGGCTTTTCCCGACAAAAACATAATTTGCCAACGAATATATCTTTCCTAAATCACCAACAGTGTCAATTAATGTAATTTCTTTCTTTGTATTTTGCCAGTTATAATTAGAGCCGTCTAGCTGTGTTTTCAATACTGGTACAAAACCCATCTTCTCTATCAACCTGGAAACGTCTCCGGTTCTCTCGATATGTCTTGGAGCCATGATTAGTTTTAAATTCGAATATTTTTCATTTAATTTTTCAAATACCCTGATTAATATTTCTTCCTCACCTGCATGTGTACTCCCACCTATAAGCACCAAATCATCATCATTAATATGGAATAATTCTGCCAGTCCCTTACTGATACTTTCATCAATATGGGTTGGGATATTGTCGTATTTCATGGTGCCGGTAACAAAGACTTGTTTGTCTGGAATTCCGAGATCACGAAAACGCTGTGCGTCAATCTCAGTCCTGGCGCAATAAGTGTTCATTTTACTGGTCAGGCTATTACGAAAAACCTTTGAAATGTAACTGATAGCTCGGTATGCCATAAGAGATCTATTGGATATCCTTCCGTTAACTATGATAACGGGAATGTTTTTCATATAAGCTGATATTAAAAAATTTGGCCATATTTCAAGTTCGACCAGGAGAATAAAACTTGGCCTTTTTTTTAGAAGTACCTTTCTTGTTGTCCAGCTCAGGTCGGCAGGGAAATAGAAAACGGCTTTATCAGAAAAATTTTTCTCAGCCACCGAGAAACCGGTATTTGTCGTAGCGGATATAAAGGTCTCCCATTCCGGGAATTCCTTATCAATCCTCTCTATAATACTTTTCGCAGTAATAATTTCACCTACAGATGCTCCATGTACCCAGATACCCGGTTTGCTGCCTCTCCTTTCTGCTGTTATCCCGAATCTCTGATTCAAACCTGAACGATAGCGTTTGCTTGTTAATATTTTGAATAGTAAATATGGTGAGCCTAATAAAGATGCAGTTAGATAAATTGAATCAAAGATTAATGGCATCTTGTTACGGTCATTGATATTTGAATAATAATTAATGTAGAGTTATTTTTTCGGGAACCCTAACCTGGACGTGCCAGAATAACAGGAGTTCAGTAAATTACAAATCTCAAATAATAAATCCCAAACAAATTTCAAATCACAATGCCCGAATGACCAAAATCAATTTATTTAGACATTTCGAATTTTAGTAATTGGAATTTGTTTGTTATTTGATTTTTATTATTTGGTGCTTATCAGACATCTTGAAAAACTCTATTATAAATATTTTGCCAAAAATGGTCAAAAAACTTTCATTAAGGGACTAAGGCTGGTACAGTTGCCGTTTCGTCAATTTTTGCCACAGCATTGTTTATGTTTTCTTCCGCTTCCACAGGGGCAAGGCTGATTCCTGCCGACCTTAACAGCGGCACGTATTGGTTCCGGCTTATGTTCAGCCTTGCCGCTATTGGTTGTTGTAGCCTCAACTCTTTCCCTTGTTGGAGTTGGAATTTCCGGCAAGGTATTAAAAGAGTCCTGATAGACAAAGTTGTCAGCGTTCCATACGTTTTTACTATCAATTGATTCCGCCCTGACCCGCAATTTAAATATAAGATCTGTTACTTCTTCCCTGATAGACGCCATCATGGTTTCGAACATTATAAGCGCCTCACGTTTGTATTCTATCTTTGGGTCAACCTGTGCATAACCTCTCAGTCCTATACCTGATTTCAAGTGGTCCATTGCATATAGATGGTCTTTCCATTTAGTGTCAACTTTCTCAAGTAAGAGAATTTGTTCGATCTTCCTGAGTTCTTCTTCACCGATCTCCTTCTCTTTATCTTCATAAGCTTTGCTGGCAGTATCAAGTAACAGGTCTTCAATATTGTCCTTTGTTTCTATATTGTGTTCTTTTAAGTCGACTTTTATACCGAATTTTTGTTTATACCAGTTAAGCAGGCCATCTACATCCCACTCGTCGGTGTGTAATTTTGGATCGATATAACCATCCACTGTTTCCACTATGCTTTCTTCAATCATTCTAAGCAGGTCATCACGGAGAGCTTCCTGTGCAAGAACCCTTTGCCTCCATGCGTATATGGTTTTTCTCTGTTCGTCCATCACCTCGTCATACTCAAGAAGATTCTTGCGTATTTCGAAGTTATGCTGTTCAACCTTTCTTTGTGCCCTTTCGATTGATTTGGATACCATGGAGTGTTCTATTGCCATGCCGTCCGTCATCCCAAATTTCCTTAGTATGCCGCCTACTCTCTCCGGTGCGAAGATGCGCATCAGGTCATCTTCGAGCGAGACATAGAACCGTGATGAACCGGGGTCTCCCTGGCGTCCTGTACGGCCTCGCAATTGATTATCAATCCGCCGTGCCTCATGTCTTTCCGTTCCCAGTACGTGGAGGCCTCCCAATTCTCTTACTCCCTCACCCAGGACAATGTCTGTCCCCCTTCCTGCCATATTTGTCGCGATAGTTACATTTCCCTTTTGTCCTGCCTTTGCAATTATTGCTGCCTCGCGTTCATGATTTTTTGCATTGAGTACCTCGTGGTCTATTCCACGCCTACTGAGTGCCTTGCTGAACATTTCAGATTTTTCTATTGATATGGTTCCAACCAGGACCGGCTGGCCTTTTTCATGCACTTCGGCTATCTCTTCGACTACGGCAGTATCTTTTTCTTTTGCCGTACCATAGATTCTGTCCGGATGGTTTTCGCGGATCAAAGGTTTGTTTGTTGGTATGACGTCGACTTGCAATCCGTATATACTGCCGAACTCAGCCGCCTCGGTAAAAGCCGTACCAGTCATCCCTGCAAGTTTATTATAGAGACGGAAAAAATTCTGAAGTGTAATTGTGGCAAGTGTCTGACTCTCTTCTTTTATCTTTAAACGTTCCTTTGCCTGGATTGCCTGGTGAAGTCCGTCGCTCCACATCCTGCCTTCCATCAATCTTCCCGTAAATTCGTCGACTATGATAACATCTTTTCCTTGGACAACATAATCTGTGTCTTTCATAAACAGCGAGTGGGCACGCAGGCTCTGTTCGATATAGTGAGGCCAGTCCATGTGAATGTCGGAATATATACTGTCGACACCAAGTTCTTTTTCTACAATACTAATTCCTTCGTCAGTTAAATTTGCACTCTTTTCCTTCTCTTTAATTTCATAATGTTTACCCTGTTTCAACTTCCTGGCAATCTTATCAGCAACAAAGTATCTTTCCGTTGATTCATCAGATGGCCCAGAGATTATGAGGGGCGTTCGGGCTTCATCGATCAGGATACTGTCAACTTCGTCAACAATAGCATAGTTCAACGTTCCCTGTACCTGTTCTTCGAGGTGTATCCTCATGTTATCCCGCAGGTAATCAAAACCAAATTCATTATTTGTTCCGTATGTGATATCGGCTCTATAAGCCGACTGCTTGTCTTCATAGCTCTGGTTGCTCTGTATTGCACCTGCCGAGAGACCAAGAAATTCATACATCGGCAACATCCAGTTCATATCTCTGTTGGCAAGGTAATCGTTTACGGTAACGATGTGAACTCCTTTGCCTTCCAGTGCATTGAGATATGCCGGTAACGTTGCGACAAGTGTTTTACCTTCTCCCGTTGTCATTTCTGTAATATTGCCCTGGTGTAATACTATACCCCCTATTATCTGGACATCAAAATGCCTCATCGTTTTGTCCGGGCTGTCTGCATTGGGTACTAACAACATTCTTCTGCTGGCCTCTCTAACTACGGCAAAAGCCTCCGGCAAAAGGTCATCCAGCGTCTCTCCGGCGGCAAGTCTTTCTCTGAATGTATCTGTCTTTTGTCTGAGTTCAGCATCGGTCAAAGTCTGCAAACCACTTTCAAGTGAATTTACATGCTCTACTATCGGCTTCAGACTTTTTAAAACCCGATCGCTGGCAGTACCAAAAATCTTTGTAAAGATACTCATTTCTATGATTTAGGACTCAAAAAATATAAAATTTAATTAAACCAGATTAGAGAAAAAGAGTCAACTCAAATTAGAAGTCTGATAAGTACAGACTATTACGAACTTAGTCCGGTTTTCTCACAATTGAAAAAAAGAATTAGTAAAAGGAAGGTAATGTGGATTGCCCGTTCGGAGCGACAGCGAAACCGTCTCTGTTCTACTGCCTATTTACACGTAGTATTCCTGGATCGACTTGACATCCAATTCGCCGTTTGACATAGACTTGATGGCGCTCTCTGCTGCAATAGCACCTTGCACTGTTGTAAAATAGGGGATGCCGGATACTATTGCGTATCGTCGTATGTTATAAGACTCTTCTTGTGAAATCTTTCCTTCAGATGTGTTAATTACTATCTGGATGTCATTGTTCTTTAAGTGATCTATTACGTTAGGACGTCCTTCATATTCTTTAAGGACGGTAGTAACAGGAGTATTTTCCTCTGCTATGGCCTTTGCCGTTCCTCCGGTGGCAAAAATCTTAAAACCCAGATCGTGAAGCTTATGAGCTATATCTACTATTGGAGGCTTATCTCTATCCCTGACACTTATAAAAACCGTACCCGATAGAGGGAGTCCTCCTTCAGTAGCCATCTGCGCCTTGGCAAATGCCTTCCCAAAGTCAACGTCAACTCCCATTACTTCGCCTGTAGATTTCATTTCCGGGCCCAGGATAGTATCTGTACCATGAAATCTTACAAACGGGAAAACAGCTTCTTTAACGGCTGTGTGTTTAATCTGTTTTTTGTCATCTATATTCAACTCCTTCAGTTTGCGTCCCGCAATAACTTTAGATGCTATTTTTGCAAGTGGAATACCGATTGCCTTACTGACGAATGGTATTGTTCGTGAGCCGCGCGGATTTACTTCCAGCACATATACCACGTCATCTTTCACGGCAAATTGAATATTAATAATGCCCAGGACATTTAACTCCAGGGCCAATGCCTGCGTTTGTGATCTTATATTTTCAATAACTTTCTCTTTTATAGAGTAGGGGGGTAATGAGCATGCGCTATCACCCGAATGTACACCGGCTTCTTCTATATGCTCCATGATG
Source organism: Candidatus Scalindua arabica (assembly GCA_018263435.1). Classification (GTDB taxonomy): domain Bacteria; phylum Planctomycetota; class Brocadiia; order Brocadiales; family Scalinduaceae; genus Scalindua; species Scalindua arabica. The sequence goes on from JAANXD010000070.1 coordinate 15,373, forward strand.
CCTCCGATGAAAACATCTTCACCGTCACATACGGCGTCAACGTCTATCTCAATTGCGCCTTCTAAAAATTTGTCTATTAAAACCGGATGTTCAGGAGAGACGTCAACAGCATGTGTCATATACTCTTCAAGCTCACCTTCATCAAAGACCACTCTCATTGCCCTGCCGCCCAAAACGTAAGAAGGTCTTATTAAAACAGGATAACCTATTGAAGCCGCAACCTGTTCAGCTTCTGTGAATGACCGTGCATTTCCATTGTCCGGTTGTAAAAGGCTGAGTCTGGACAAAAGTGCCGCGAATCTTTTGCGGTCTTCCGCCATGTCGATGCTATCCGGTGAGGTGCCAAGAATCTTAACCCCTGCGTTGGCTAGCGGTACTGCCAGTTTGAGGGGAGTCTGGCCTCCAAACTGTACAATAACACCTTCCGGTTTTTCTTTCTCAACGATTTCCATTACATCCTCAAAAGTAAGGGGCTCGAAATATAACCTGTCAGATATATCGTAATCTGTACTTACAGTTTCCGGATTGCAATTAATCATAATTGTTTCAAATCCCATTTCTTTCAAGGCCAGTACTCCATGCACACAGCAATAGTCAAATTCGATACCCTGGCCGATACGGTTAGGGCCGCTCCCCAGGATAATTATTTTTTTCTTTGATGTGGGGTTAGCTTCGCATTCAGTCTCGTATGTGGAATACAGGTATGGCGTGTACTATGGTATCTCAGACGCCCGGTTAGCAACCACTTTATACACAGGACGGATATCATTTTTCTGGCGGTAATTACGAACTTCTGCTTCCGTTGTATTTAACAGGGTTGCTAACCGGGCGTCTGAGATACCATATTGTTTTGCCTTTTTTAAGAGAGACGGATCTGTCATGGGTTCAGGTTGGTTTCTAATCTCTTCTTCCAGTTCCAAAATTTGTTTCAAATTATATAGAAACCATTTATCAATCATGGTGATTTCATGGATCTCATCAATATCCATTCCCATACGCATACCATCTACAACAGACCAGAGCCGATCCCACGAAGGACTCAACAGATGTCCCTTTATGAATTCCTTTTTCTCTGAATCGTTCAGGTCGGCTTTACTATGATGTTCGTCTAATCCATGGCAGCCAATCTCCAGGGATCTTACAGCTTTGCCCAGAGACTCTTTAAAAGTACGCCCTATAGCCATTACTTCACCAACTGATTTCATGTGAGTGGTAAGGGTCTGGCCTGCATCAGGAAATTTTTCAAAGTTGAATTTAGGGATTTTAACTACACAATAATCTATAGAAGGTTCAAATGAGGCCGGTGTATAGCGCGTAATATCATTTGGTATCTCATCAAGCGTATAACCCACTGCCAGTTTTGCAGCGATCTTCGCAATCGGGAAGCCTGTGGCCTTAGAAGCCAGTGCAGAACTTCTTGATACTCTTGGATTCATTTCTATTACAATCAATTCTCCATCGGCGGGATTTACTGCGAACTGGACATTAGACCCGCCAGTTTCAACCCCTATCTCACGAATAATCTTGATTGCCGCATCTCTCATTATCTGATATTCCTTGTCAGAGATCGGAAGAGCACAAGCCACAGTTATGCTGTCGCCAGTGTGAACTCCCATAGGGTCAAGATTTTCTATAGAACAAATTATAACGACGTTGTCCTTGAGGTCTCTCATTACCTCCAGCTCGTATTCTTTCCAGCCCAGGACAGATTTCTCAATTAATATTTCATGAACCGGACTTGCCTCCAGGGCGAAATTTACAAATTCTTCCAGTTCTTCAATGTTGTAAGCAACATTACCTCCTATGCCTCCCAATGTGAATGATGGCCGTATTATTATGGGGAACTGTATCTCCTTCGCAATCTCCTTTGCATCTTCTACGGATTTTGCATTACCGCTTGCCGGTACCTGCATGCCTATATTTTCCATGGCTTCTTTAAATTCTTCTCTGCTCTCTGCCTTTTTTATAGCATCCAGTTTAGCGCCTATTAATTCTACATTGAACTTATCCAGGATATCTTCTTCTGCCAGAGTAACGGATAAGTTCAGGCCGGTTTGTCCCCCTAATGTTGGAAGCAGGGCATCTGGTCTCTCCTTTTGTATGATCTTTGTTAATACGTCAGTAGTCATCGGTTCTATGTACGTTCTGTCCGCAATATCCGGATCAGTCATTATCGTAGCAGGATTGCTGTTTACGAGGATGATTTTGTAGCCTTCTTCTCTCAGTGCACTGCATGCCTGAGTACCGGAGTAATCGAATTCACATGCCTGTCCGATTACTATTGGGCCTGACCCGATTATGAGTATTTTTTTAATATCAGTTCTTTTCGGCATATTCTTCCATCATTTCGATGAATTCATTAAAGATATAGCTTGAATCATGAGGCCCTGGTGACGCTTCAGGATGATATTGAACGGCAAATGCAGGCACGTCAAGACACTTCAACCCCTCTACGGATTTATCATTCAGGTTTATGTGAGTTATTTCTACTTTACCAAATCTGCCGCTTTGTCCATTACTTATTGATTCTCCCTCTACGGCAAAGCAGTGATTCTGTGCTGTGATCTCTACCTTTCTTGTGCTTAAATCCATTACCGGCTGATTCCCTCCATGGTGTCCAAATTTTAACTTATATGTTTTGTATCCGAGTGCTAAGGACATGATTTGATGTCCCAGGCATATGCCCATAACAGGTTTTTTCCCTATTATGTTGATTGCATTTTCCGTCATATACGATACTGCAGCCGGGTCACCGGGACCGTTTGAGATGACAATACCATCCGGGTTCATCGATAGTACTTCCTCTGCACCGGTACTTGCAGGAACTACCGTTACATCACAATTATAGTTTCTCAGCATTCTCAGAATATTATATTTAACTCCGCAATCGTAGACTACTACTTTACGTTGTTTATTATATTCCGGTTGCTCATTGGTATTACCGTTTCCGGCACAAGGGTTAATTTCGGCTTCTTCCCATGTGTAAGCTTCCTTACACGTGACCTCTTTGACCAGGTCTTTGCCTTCAAGACCGGTTGTACTTTTTGCCTTTGATACGAGGCTTTGATGGTCTGCATCAACAGTAGAAATAATACCCTGCTGTTCGCCGTGATCCCTTACATGTTTTGTCAGGGCCCTTGTATCAATGCCCTGAATACCCATTATTCCTTTGCTCTTTAAGAAATCGTCCAGACTCATTTCTGAACGCCAGTTGCTTGGACAAGGACTGAGTTCTTTAATAATAAAACCTTCTATAAAGGGCTGAATGGACTCGTGGTCTTTCTCGCAGATACCATAGTTTCCTATCAGAGGGTAGGTCATATTTACGATCTGTCCCTTGTAAGAGGGATCTGTAAGTATCTCCTGATACCCGGTAATACTGGTGTTAAATACGATTTCACCTGATGTTTCCCCCTCTGCGCCAAATGAAACACCCTCAAATATCTTTCCGTCAGAGAGAGCAAGAACGGCTTTTTTAGTTTTCATAGCATCAAAATTATTTCAATATGTAAGGTCTGGAATTGCTTGTTTTTAGATAGTACTTGTTAGTTACTTAACTGTCAAGTTGGAGTATTTTTTCGCTTGACAGTAATTATGCGTCTGCTATCATAACTTAATACGTAGAATGGTACTTAGGAAAAGAATTAATTGTTTTGTTGTAAATATAAGTTGGAATAACGTAACTTTGTTTGAGCAAAATATTAAGTTTGCCAAATAGAATAGTCGCCCGCCCGTGCCGGGATCGGACGGGGGCGGTAATCTACGAATTACAAAAGGAATCACTCTATGCACAATGAGAACAGGCCCTTTACACTGCCAAACATGATCAGCTTTGCAAGGATATGTTTCATTCCTCTTTTTGTAATCTGCGTAATGCAGGTTCAACATCATGACTTTTACAGATATATAGCACTAGGAGTATTACTTATAATAGGCGTAAGTGATATCCTGGATGGTTATCTTGCACGCAAAATGGGAGAAACAACAAATTTTGGTAAATACCTTGATCCTATTGCGGATAAGCTGTTATTAATAATTGCGTGTATCTTACTTTCTTCAGACAAACTATGGCCTGAGCCCAGATTCCCTGTTTGGGTATTAGTCGTAATTATCAGTAGAGAAATGTTTTTCTCGCTGGGTGTAATAGCCACTTTCACTATAGTAAAACGAAGAATTACATGGCAGCCCAATAAATTGGGTAAGCTTACAACTTTTTTGCAGATTACGGCAATAATCGCTGTATTGCTGGGAAACCACATCTCTCTGGATACACTTTTAATTTTGTGGTGTTTGGTTGCAGCCGTTACTTTTATGTCAGCCGTAAACTATACTTACATAGGTGTTAAACAGCTTTAAACTTATTTACAGAAGTTAAAAACAAGGAAGGTTCATATCATGTTTAATACAATAACAGAGGTTATTGAAGATTTAAAACAGGGCAGGATGGTTATCGTCGTTGACGATGCAAGTCGCGAAAACGAGGGCGACCTGACAATTTTGGCGGAGAAAATTACGCCTGATGTTATAAACTTCATGCTATCACATGCCAGAGGTATAATTTGTTTAACAATAACCGGTGAACGTGCCGAACAAATTGGCCTGACACCGATGGTAACAGATAATACTTCCAACTATCAAACCCCATTTACAGTAACCATAGATGCAAAAGAGGGTATAACAACAGGTGTTTCTACAAAGGATAGAGTTAAGACCATATTAACTGCTATAGATGATAACTGTAAGCCTAATGACCTGGACAGGCCGGGACACGTCTTTCCTCTCATGGCTCAAAAGGGAGGTGTTCTAGTACGTGCAGGCCATACAGAAGGTGCTGTTGACCTTGCCCGTCTGGCAGGCATGAAACCTTCCGCCGTAATATGCGAGGTCATGAATGACGATGGAACTATGTCAAAGCTTCCTGAACTTACAAGATTTGCAGATAAGCATGATCTTAAAATGTGTACTATTGCAGATATCATTAAATATCGCCATGACCAGGAACGTTTGATAGAAAAACGTGTCTCTGTAAATCTGCCTACTGTATACGGAAAATTTGTATTACATCTTTACCGTTCGTTTATTGACGAATACCTGCACCTGGCTTTATGCCTTGGAAATATTGGAAGTATGGATAATGCATCCGCCCCGATCCAGACAGAACCGGTTTTAATACGCGTACATGACGAATGTTTAACCGGTGATATCTTTGGCTCTTTGAGATGTGATTGTGGGGAACAGCTTCACAGTGCGTTAAAGATGATTCAGGAAGAGGGAAAGGGAGTCTTGCTTTACATGCGTCAGGAAGGCAGAGGAATCGGGCTTGAAAACAAACTGCATGCTTATGCACTGCAGGAGGGTGGCCTTGATACAGTTGAGGCAAACAAGAAACTGGGACTCGGTGCGGATAAACGTGATTACGGAATAGGGGCACAGATACTCAGGGATTTGGGAATATCGAAGATGAAACTCCTCTCAAACAATCCAAAGAAGTTTGCTGCTCTGGCCGGTTATGGTTTGGAAATTACGGAACGCGTTCCTATAGTTATCATACCACAAGATGAGAATGAGCAATATTTGCGCACAAAGAAAGAGAAGCTGGGGCATATCCTCGAAGGCGTTTGATTGGGTTTTATAAAAGGACGCCAGCCTCAATTCTTTAATTCTTTCCTGCCTGCCGGTAGGCAAGCGTAACCTGCAACTCGTAACTCGCAACCCGTCATCCCTTAATTCACAAATGAATAATTACAAAAAATACATAGCTGAATTTTTAGGAACACTTCTTCTGGTCTTTATTGGAGCCGGTGCAGTATGCGCCAATTATTCCATGAAAATGGCTGGTGTACAGGGGGCAGGTTATGCGTGGGCTATAGTAGTATTTGGTTTTGTGGTTGTTGCCGTTGTATATGCTACTAGTTATATTTCAGGCTCTCACGTAAATCCGGCAGTAACGATATCTTTTCTTGTTACCGGAAGGATGGATGCCGGCACGGCAGCCTTTTACATAATATCTCAATTGCTGGGTGCTGTGGCTGCAGGATTCTTCTTGAGGATACTCTTTCCGGATGCAGTCAGTACCGTGCATTTAGGTACATGTGCTTTAGGTAAGGGCGTTGAATTCTGGAAGGCTCTACTTATAGAAGCTGTTATGACTTTCCTCTTTGTATTTACAATATTTGCGACTGTCGTAGGCAGGAGGACGCCGGGGATCATTGCCGGTGTTGCTATCGGTATGGTGTATTTATTTGGGGCATTGGTTGCTTCTTCAATAAGCGGTGGCGCACTGAATCCTGCACGTGTCTTTGGCACCGCAGTGGCATCCGATCATTTCGACTATCACTATGTCTGGTGGCTTGGGCCTGTGTCCGGTGGAATTGGGGCTGTATTTCTTTATGATAAAATATTTTGTAAAAAAGATATTTAACGCAGAGCTCGCAGAGAACACAGAGAAAAAAGGCAAAAATATTGAGGCAAGAAGCTAGAAAAGATTTAACCACGGAAAAACACAGAGGAAAGAAGATTGAGGGATTTAAGATTTCGGAATTATGATTTACGAATGACAGGTGACTAATGAATAATTACTAATTTAACTTAGCAGCGGGTTGCGACTCAGATTTTTGTTCAGCTTTATTTCCGTATCCAATATTCTGGCCATCCTCTTTTGCCAAAGGTTTCTCGTGAGAAACTGTTTCTGTTTTATCCTGAACAGAAAGAGCGGCCGTATTGCCACCCTTATCTTCGACAGGTGCCGCAGTTTCAGGAGTTGGCAGATAAGATAGTTTAGTGTTGATTTTATCTTTAATACGCTGTTCTTCCTCTTCAATAAACGAGTTAACAATAGGGATTCTTATAACTAACTCTCGGACTACCTCCTCACTCGCCCTTGCTGCATAAACGTCTCTCATGCTCATAGAATTCTGGAACGAAGCGATTACAAAGTCAAAGGGATTGGTTGCTACACGGATATCATTATCATGCCTTACCTGCTCACCTTCAAAGATAATAGTGCCATCTTCCGTGGAAACACATTTGATATGCAGGCCAATCCGAATCTGTTTGTAAAGCATGTAATAGGAGTTTTTGTATTCTGTTACCTGGCCATAAATCAGTGCATCTGCGTCGAGTATCCTGCCCAACTCTTGAGCCGGTATCTTATATAAGTCATTGGGTGTTAAGATCTCGAGTGCCTGCAGCATCTTATCAACATACATTAGCTCTATATCTACAAATTCTCTGGCGGCAAAATGGCCGAAGAAAAACCTTCTCAATCTGTTTGCATAAGTCCAGTTCCAACCATCCTCTTCTTTCTCGCTGAACCTGGGGAGCGGAACGGAATTCAGGATATAATTACCACCCACCAGATTATCAAATGGTAGTATTGCGATTCTCCTGGGTGGATCGGTATAAAACTTATCCGAGATCTCAAATTCTTTATTTCCCGGATCAATCTGGTAAATCCTGTCTATGGTTTTTTTCTTTCCGTGCTCTGCAAGCCCTGTTTCTTGCTGAAAGAAAGGTTCTTCTCCCGTGGTTCTTCGTACACCGTTGCTGGAACCACATCCTGCCGCAATCAGTGAGATTAAGAGTAGGATTGCGAAGCCTTTAACCATTTTCTGTGAAGAGATAGAAATTTTCATCTGTTTGTGTTTGTAATTATTATTATTCATAAATCCCTGCCTGTCGGCAGACAAGGCAATCTATATATTATATCATTCAGCCTCATTTTCTGAAACTCTTTTTCTCGACTGTTTTTTTTGAGATCTTTTCTTTTTATTCTGTAGTATCTGCTCCTTCACCCGACGGGGTTTTTTCGTAGGGATTCGTTCTTTATCTTTGATGTTCAGCTCTATCAACTTTACCTGGAGTCTTTTAAAAGCAAGTTCTCTGTTTCTTATCTGTGAGCGTGATTCTGTTGCAATCACCCTTATACCTGTGGGGTTGTGGTATAGTCTTACACAAGACATCGTCTTATTCTTGTGCTGTCCGCCCGGCCCGGAGCTTTTATAATAATCTATCTGGGCCTCCTTTTTCAAATTTTTAAGATCAATCGAGTGTCTTTTCATCTGACAACTCCAGAGTGATAGTTACAATTCCCTTTTACCACATTCTAATATTAATGACAAATAGTAGCCAGAACATATTCTCAAAATCTGAAAAACGTATAAATATTAGATATCTAATCAGGTTTTGATGTAGACGTTTCATGTTAATTTTGTATAATAATCAATCTTTTAATACTCATAAGATATATTATCACAAGTGTTTAAGCATAGATAGCTTTTGATTAGTATGCTAGCCGGATGTATTTAAGGCAATGGCATGAGTTTTGACATTAATATCAGAAAATACGCACATTTCAGTACGCAAATATTAACTAATTAACAGGTATTATTATGAATGGAAGTGGAAGACGTTACGATGCCGTTAAGTTTGTCCATAATCTGGAACCTGATTATCAAAGAGTTCATTTAGAGATACCGGATGATTTTTATGAAAAGATATTAGTCAAACTCTCCCGTTTATACGGTAAAGAGACAGCAAAAGAATATATGCCCGAGCTTGAACGTATCTGCAAGGTCTATTATGCCTATAAAACCGAAGAGATGATTGAGCTTACAAAAACATTAGACCCGAAAAATCTTTTTACAGAAGAGGACGTTATCTTAATTACTTATGGAGATCTTATCCGTGAAGACGGTGTTTCTCCACTTACGACACTCTCAAAATTCTGTGGTATCTATCTCAAGCAGACGATCAACACACTCCATATACTCCCATTCTTCCCCTATTCATCAGACAGAGGTTTTGCGATTGAAGATTTTGAGGCTGTAGATCCTGAACTTGGAACATGGGAGGATATTGAAGATCTGGAGACACGTTATAAACTGATGTTTGACGGAGTGATAAACCATGTCTCATCAAAGAGCCGATGGTTTCAGAGGTTCCTGGACGGAACCCCGCACTACAAGAACTTTTTTATCAGTTATGACTCTTATGATGACCTTACTCCCGAGGAGCGAATGGCTATCTTTCGGCCGCGTACCACTGATATCCTTACAAAATTCCATACCATCGACGGAGAAAAACATGTCTGGTCAACTTTCTCAAAAGACCAGATCGATTTAAATTACAGGAACCCTGAAGTTTTGATAAGGGTTATTGAGATATTACTGTTATATGCGCGCAAAGGGGCTGACATTATCAGGCTTGATGCTATCACTTTTCTCTGGGCAAGTCCGGGTACGTCATGTGCCAACCTGGAAGAGACGCACCTGATCGTTAAGATCTTCCGGGATATCCTGGACCTTGTTGCACCGCATGTGTCAATAATTACCGAAACAAACATCCCGCATGAAGACAATATTTCATACTTTGGATATGGCAATGACGAGGCACATATGGTTTACAATTTTGCACTCCCGCCTCTTGTGCTTCATACATTTTACACAAAGGATACAACCAGGCTCAACGAATGGGCGGAAAGCCTTAAATCTCCTTCTGAGACAACGGCTTTTTTTAACTTTCTCGACTCACATGACGGTGTGGGACTCATGGCAGTTAAGGATTTATTAACGCACGATGAAATCAGGTTTGTTATTCAGAGAGCCAGGGAACATGGAGGCTATATCTCTTACAAAACCGATAAGGATGGCCAGGAGGCACCTTACGAGATTAATATTACATGGTTTAATGCTCTCTGCAGGGAAGACGGTAAGGGACATACAGACCGTCAGGTCAAAAAGTTTATTGCTTCAAGAGCCATAGCCCTGGCCCTTCAGGGAGTCCCGGGAATCTATCTGCACAGCTTTTTTGGCACTCATACTGATTTAGATGCAGTAAGCTGTCCCATCTCTAAACGTGAGATAAATCGTAGAGAACTTGATTACAATACACTCACAAAAGCTATAGATGATCCTGAAACACTGACATCAAAGATCATCCGTAAACTGAATACTATTATTAGCCTCAGGACAAAACAGAGCGCCTTTCATCCAAATGGAGCCCAGAAAATTTTAAAAGTCAAACCTGAGATATTTACAGTCTTAAGAACATCTCCTAACGAAGACCAGCATATCCTATCCTTGATCAATATTACGGATGATGAGATTCAAATAGCAATTCCATTGAAAGAAGTTCAAGTACACAAACAGGAATGGTATGATCTCATCAGCCAGGATAAGCATACTTTTGAAGATGAAAATATCAGTCTTACATTAAAGCCTTATGATATTGTCTGGCTGGAACCTCAATAGCAAATGATGATTATTGATTGGCAATTGTTGATTGACGAATGACCATTGACTTGTAATCAGGAGTGCATAATGAAAGAGCCGGATTTTTCCATTTCCGTACTGGGTGAACCAACTATACAAATGTCTGTAATATCTGAAAAGCAGGATGTATGGAATACAAGCTATGTGGGTGACGACCAGTATGTACTTTACGATATTGCCGTTACCAATGGGAAATCGGAAGCAGGCATTGATCGGAGCAGTCTGATCGAAAAGGCCGGCCCGAGAGGGAAAGTTTATTTTGAACCTGCCAAGGTGCATGCAGGAGTGGTTACTTGTGGCGGGCTGTGTCCCGGACTCAACGACGTGATACGAGCAATTGTCATGACCCTGTGGTATCGTTACAATGCAAAACAGATATCAGGTTTCAGGTATGGGTATCGAGGCTTTCTTTCAAAATTTAACCTGCCGGTTATGGAATTAACGCCTGATGTCGTAACCAAGATTCACCGCCTTGGGGGTACCATTCTCGGGACTTCGCGAGGTTACGGTGACTGTATTGAGGAGAAAGTTGATACCCTGGAACGTTTGAATATTAACATGCTTTTTGCCATTGGAGGCGATGGTACACAAAAAGGCGCTCTTGATATTTCTGATGAGGCAGAGAAACGGGGCCTTAAGATTGCGGTAATAGGAATTCCCAAAACTATTGATAATGACCTGAACTTTGTACAGAAATCATTCGGATTCCAGACAGCAGTTTCCCGCGCGGTAGATGCCGTCGACAGTGCACATGTGGAGGCGCATGACGCAATAAATGGAATCGGAATTGTCAAGGTAATGGGACGCGAATCAGGTTTTATCGCAGCTCACACAGCCATGGCTATTAATGATGTTAATTACGTGCTCATCCCGGAAGTACGTTTTGACCTGGACGGAGAAAATGGTTTACTTGCAAATCTGGAGAGGAGACTCGAACAGCGTAATCACGCTGTGATTTTAGTAGCGGAAGGTGCAGGGCAGGAATACATGGAGGATTCCAGGACCAGTGATGCATCAGGTAATATACAGTTTAATGACATAGGCGTTTACCTTAAAGAGCGAATTAGAGAATATTTCAAGAAGAAGGAGATAGAAATTAACATGAAACATATCGATCCCAGTTACATGATCCGTAGTGCGCCTGCTAATCCCAACGATTCAACTTACTGTGCCAGACTAGGCGCTCATGCGGTGCATGCGGACATGGCAGGAAAGACCGGAATGATCATAAGCCTTATCCATTCCCAATTTGTTCATGTACCCATTCGCCTGGCTATTTCAAGCAGAAAACGTATCGACCCGCACAAGGAACTCTGGCGTGATGTAACAGAGGCTACCGGGCAACCACTCCTTTTACAGGAGCGCAGAAAGAAACCTTGCTAACGCGATGAAGGCTTAAGAATAATAAAACCAATTGATAGAAAGAGGAATTACTCAAAATGATAAAGACTAAAATAATCGCTACACTTGGCCCTTCCTGTGATAAGAAGGAAACCATCAAGCCTATGATCGATAACGGTGTAGACATCTTTCGGTTAAACTTTTCTCATGGTACGCTCGACTCACATGCACAATTATTGGAGAATCTGAATGCCGTTCGTGCAGAACATCGTCACACGACTGCAGTGATGGGTGATCTATGCGGTCCGAAGATACGTATCGGGCGTATTCAACCCGATGGCGAGTTGTTGGAAGTAGGAGATGAGGTCATCATTATTCATAGAGAAGAACAGGGTAAAGTAACGCGATTTGGTACAAATTATGAATCTTTCTCTAAAGATGTAGAGGTTGGCCACCGCGTCTTCATAGATGATGGCCAGATTGCCCTGCGCGCAATTCGTAAAGATGGAGATCAAACAGTGTGCGAAGTCCTGGTTGGCGGGCCTTTGCACAGCCGTAAGGGAATTAATCTGCCGGACACAAACGTCAGTATACCATCTATTACAGAACGCGACTGGGAATGTGTGGATTGGGCAATCCAGCACAAAGTTGAATTTTTAGCTCTAAGCTTTGTACGGTCGGCAGATGAAATTAATCAATTAAAAGATTATCTTAAAAAAGCCGAAACAGATATAAAGGTCGTTGCCAAGATCGAAACACCTCAGGCATTGACTCATCTGGAAAGCATTATTAAAGCCAGTGATGCTGTACTTGTTGCACGAGGTGATCTCGGAGTTGAAATGGATCTGGCAGAGGTGCCTGTTATTCAGAAACGAATTACTCAAAGCTGCCGGCGCCTTGGCAAGCCTGTAATAGTCGCCACCCAGATGCTGCAGAGTATGATTGATAGTCCCGTTGCAACCAGGGCTGAGGTCTCGGATGTAGCCAATGCTATTATGGACCTTACAGATGCCGTCATGCTTTCCGGTGAAACTTCTGTGGGTAAATATCCACTCAAGGCGGCACAAACCATCGGGCGAATTGCCAGAGTAACGGAAGAATACCTCCATCAGGACGAACATGCACGCCTTACGACCACTACGAAGGACGAACTGATCCTGACTTCAGCGATTGCACGCAGTATAGATCAGATCGTAGATGATATTTCTGCTAAGCTTGTGGCGGTATGGTCGCAAACAGGTACGACAGTGAGACTGCTAAGTAAAGAACGCCTTAATGTCCCTGTTCTTGCAGTAAGTTCTAACCAGCGTACGTGTAATCAAATGAGCCTGCTTTATGGTGTAATACCCAGATGCCAGCCAATACCGGAAGATAACAAAAAGTTCACCCAAATAGTGGATAGTTTCATTATCAATCGTAAATGGGTCCAGGATGGAGACAAGATTGTCTTGTTAACCGGCCAGCCAATCGGCACTGCTGGCGCTACCAATGCCGTCATAGTCCACACTGTCGGTGATGTATAATTATCATAGTGCGGTAAATCAAAATTACAATACTCAAATAACAAATTTCAAATAAATTCTAAATTACAATGTTCGAATAACCAGACTCAGTTTGTTTGGATATTTTGAAATTTAGTAATTGTAATTTGTTTGTTATTTGGATTTTATTATTTTGGTACTTATCAGGTATTCTGGAAAACTCTATTTAATTAGTATATGAATAAATGCAGTGATATAAAAGTTCTGGTAATTAACAGCGGCAGTTCGTCAGTTAAATTTCAGCTTATCAATATGGCTGATGAAAAGGTCCTTGCAGGTGGAATAGTTGAAAGGATTGGACTGCCTGAATCGCTCATAAAATTTAAATTTGGCGATAAAGATCTTGTCAGGGAGTGTGACACTCTTGATCACAACGCTGCAATTTCAGAGATTATTGACGATATCACACACGGTCAGTATGGCGTGGTTGATCACAAGGACGAAGTGTCGGCAGTTGGGCATAGAGTAGTTCACGGTGCGGAGCAGTTTACAGAATCTGTTTTGATAACTGATGATACTATTAAACAGATCGAGGCTTGCATTGAGCTTGCTCCACTTCACAACCCTCATAATCTAAAGGGAATACTTGTATGTAAAGAGCTTCTGCCCGGTGTTCCACAGGTAGCCGTATTTGATACCGCCTTTCATCAAACAATGGAAGATTATGTTTACACGTATGCACTTGCCTATAGATTTTATGAAAAGTACAGATTCAGGCGTTATGGATTCCACGGTACCAGCCATTTCTATGTAGCTAACAAGGCGGCAGAAATTGTCGGAAAGGACATAAGCAAGTTGAAGATAATTACGTGTCACCTTGGGAACGGGGCAAGTATTGCGGCAGTTAAATACGGCAAATCGATGGATACGTCTATGGGGTTCACGCCTCTTGAAGGTCTGATAATGGGGACCAGGTGTGGAGATGTTGACCCTGCTATGGTTCTCTTTGTAATGGAAAAGGAGGGTTTGGGTCCACACGAGTGCGACACACTGATGAACAAGGAGAGTGGTTTAATTGGAGTTTCAGGAATCAGCTCGGATATGCGCGATCTTATTAAGTCTTATGAAGAGGGAAACGACAGAGCAAGGCTCGCTTTGCAGATGTACTCGTACCGTATCAGGAAATATATCGGTATGTATGCAGCATCAATGAACGGTGTTGATATAATAGTTTTTACCGGTGGAGTTGGCGAGAAGGGGGCACTTATCAGGAGTATGTGTTGTACGGATATGGAATATCTGGGTATTGACTTTGATGAAGAGAAGAACAAGAAGACTATTGGAACCGAAGGTGCACTGACTTCCCAGGATTCTAAAGTCAGGGTGTTATGCGTGCCCACAAATGAGGAACTCGTAATAGCCAGAGATACAGCACGGATAGTAGAGAATTAAGTTGACAAGTTACGAGTTGCGAGTTACGGGTTGCGAGTTGCGAGTTACGGGTTGCGAGTTGCGAGTTAAGAAGCATCTCTCTAAATTCAAAAAAAGTTTTTATCTGTGCACATCTGCATAAATCTGCGTCCTATTAATTTAAAAGAAACGGAACTAAATATGGCAAAGAATATCTATCTGGCTTCCACAAGTCCAAAGTCTGGTAAGGGAGTAATCTGCATGGGCCTGATCAGCGCACTCAGGGGCATGGTTACAAATGTCGGTTATTTTAAACCCATAGGCCGGAAATACAGGAAGGATGAAGATTGCGATAAAGTGTCAATGATGATCAAGGAGACACTCGATATTGAAGATGAGTTGAAACATATAAACCCTGTTTCAATAAGTGAATTAAATCATTATATTGCAAATAATGACGAAGAAGTGTTCTTTCAGAAAGTTCAGAAATCTTTCAAGATAATAGAAAAGGATAAAGATATAGTTGTAATTAACGGCACTGATTATATTGGAATGAAGTCCGCTTTTGAGTTTGATATAAATGCTGACATTGCGAATAACCTGAATGCAGGCGTAATTCTTGTTGAAGACGGATATAGAAAGTCGATGGACGAGATATCCTCCGGTGTGCTGACAGGGAAAGAGTCATTTGATGAACAGTCCTGTGGTTTTCTGGGTGTTATTGTTAATAAAATAGAAACTGAAAGATTGGAAGAGATTGATCAGGGCCTGAGAAAAATACTTAAAAGACGGAAAATTGATTATCTGGGTACCGTCCCGTACGATTCAATCCTGACAAAACCACGTTTATATGATATCTCCAGGAGTCTTGACGCTGAAGTTTTGTTTGGCAAGGACCATCTCAGGAATATAGCAGTTGAAACAGTAATTGCCTCTATGAGCTTTGAGAATGCACTGAAATATATTCATGACGGGGCGCTCATCATTACCGGGGGTGACAGAAACGAAATACTCCTCGGCTGTATAACATCCCTGGCATCTCCCTCATATCCGAATATATCAGGTATAGTTTTAACAGGGGGCCTTTTGCCGAATGATAATATAATGAAGCTGATCGGGACTTTAACTGATTTGCCGATTCCCATTCTCAGTGTTCAGAGCAACACAATAGAAACTGTGAATAAAATCAACTCTCTTGTTGTCCACGTATCTTCAGATGATACTCAGAAGATTGATATTGCAAAGTCTTCGATCTTCCGGCATGTTGATTGTGAAAAGATAAATGATAAACTGAAACTGGATAAGGTCAGAAAACGAACACCTGATATATTCAAATATGAAATACTGGAGAGGACGAGATATGAGAAGAAGCGTATAGTCCTTCCGGAGGGAGAGGAAGAGAGGACTTTGAAGGCCGCTGAACGGGTAAGAGAGAGGGAGATTGCTGATCTGATACTCCTTGGTGATAGGGACCAGATTGCGAAAAAAGCCTCTGCGTTGGGTGTAAAACTGGACGATGGAATTAAAATCATAAACCCAGACAAATCACAAAAATTTGAGGATTATGTCAACACCTACTATGAGCTGAGAAAACATAAAAATTACACATTGGATGTCGCATGGGACCGGATGCATGATGCAATCTACTACGGTACCATGATGATATACAAGGGGGATGCCGATGGGCTGGTTTCCGGCGCCGTTAACACAACACAGCACACAATAAGGCCGGCGTTTGAAATAATTAAAACAAGGCCGGGTATTAAAAACGCCTCCAGTATATTCCTCATGTGCCTGAAAGACAGGGTGCTTGTGTATGGAGATTGTGCAATCATTCCTGACCCAACTGCAGAACAGCTCTCTGATATTGCCATCACAAGCGCAGACACAGCTAAAAATTTTGGCATAGACCCGTACGTTGCCATGCTCTCATATTCTACCGGCAAATCAGGTAAAGGGCCGGAAGTTGAGAAGGTAAGGGAGGCGACGGGAATGGCAAAGAGCAAGAGGCCAGACCTGCTTGTTGAGGGTCCGATACAGTATGATGCAGCAGTTGATCCAGGTGTGGCAAAGATCAAGCTTCCCGACAGCAAAGTAGCAGGCAGGGCCACAGTCTTTATTTTTCCTGATCTCAATACAGGCAATAATACATATAAAGCCGTGCAGAGATCTTCCGGGGCAATTGCCATAGGCCCGGTACTACAGGGACTGAAGAAACCAGTAAACGATCTCAGCAGAGGATGCCTTGTTGAAGACATAGTATACACCATAGCCATAACGGCAATACAGGCACAGGGGGAATAGACAAGATAATTTATGAATTACGATTAGGGGAGATTTTAAGAAAATTTTTGATTGCTGTTAAGAATGCTTTTCCTTCTTCAATTTTCAGGGTTGCAGTTGGTTCTACAATTTCTTCTTCAATATCATAATCTGCAGTTTCTCTGACCTTCCTGGCATCCATGAGCATCCTATGAAGTTTAGAATCTATTCTTCCCGGCTTGGCAAAATAATATCCAATAGCCGATTCTACTGCTGAGTGTTTTACAACATTAATACCCTCTGATTTCAAAAGAGCTTGTGCGGCGTAGAACATGGAGTAATAGATTTTACTGGCGGCATCAGAAGGATAATCACTTCTCATGAGAACCTCTGCTACTTCAAGTGCATGTTCCGCCTTTTTAATGAGTTTGTTAACCTCGTCAGTCATACAGAAACACCTTCTTTCTGTACATTTTCATAAAAAGAAAAACCTCTTTTAATAGCACTGTTAAACTGTGATTCTGCAAAAACTTTTAGGGATATAATTGGCTTAAAGTCGTGATCCCACATGACCTGATAAGCGACATCCTCAAGCTTTCTTTCTATCTCAGAAGTTTTTTTATCCACAAGGGCAACAACATCAATGTCTGATTCCTCTTTGGCTTCACCTCTTGCCCTGGAACCAAAAACGATAATCCGTTCTAAATGTCCTTTTACATCAGAAGGGAGTCTGTTCTTAAACATCAATATTAATTCTCTATCTTTCTCATTCATAACCAACCCTCATTCTCATAAGTATTTTAAAACCATATTTCTTTAGCTTCTTTATGTTGAAAGGCAATCGTATTATACAAATAAGAGTATATTCTTCTATACATTTTTATTTAATTTAAATTCCTGATCACAACGCATCACCTATCCATTGCGGCGAAACCGGTTATCTTCTTCTCACTTTCCTTATGCCTCGTTTCATTCATTAATGATTCAATTAATTGTTGATGTGTTACTTTTGATTGGTTAATGAATGTGCATTGCTCTTTGACAATAGCAAAATCACCCGGTGTGAGATTTCTGATTTTTTGAATCCTGTTTACATCCTTATCCGATAAAACATTATCATTAGATATCAGTGGACTCAGTATGGAGTTGTAAAACTGAACATTCCCTTCCGGTGTAAGTGGCAGATACTCTATTTTAAATTGAAATCTCCTGAATGCTGCGTGGTCTAATCCATCCACATCATTTGTCGCAAAAACCACAATCCCTGCATAACTATCCATTTGAGTGAGGATTTCATTCGTTATACTCTTTTCCCATGAGTGATTGGAGGCTTTTCGTGGATAAAGCAGACTATCGGCCTCGTCAAAGAAAAGGATACTATTGTTTTCCTGTCCCTCACGGAAAGCCTCTGCTATATTCTTTTCTGTCTCTCCTACCCACATTGATTGTATTTCACTGGATCTCTTTAAAAGAATCTCTCTGCTTAGCAAGTTACCCAGATAATAGACAAATTCAGATTTGCCTGTTCCGGGTATTCCGTAGAGCAGCATTTTAATAGAGTGGGGATTTTCGGCGTTATCGTTCTGATATTCAGTATATCGCATGAGAGCAGATATTACATTTTCCAGATTTTGCGAAGTGTTCAGACCTTTTAATGAATAGTTATTGAGCTTACCTGATTTAATATTACTATTTTTCTTTCCAATTGTAACCTTTTCGTGGTTCCCTAAAAGTGTTCTGACATTTTTCAGTGTAGTCTCTTTCTTTGTCTTTCTCTCAATTTTTATGGCATTAATAGCATCAACAATGCCACCTGCATTTACAGAATATGTCTGGCACAGATCGTGTAGCTCTTCCTCATCGAAATAACCATCTAGTCTTTGTTTTTTTAGCTCATTCTTTAAAACCCTTAAACGGTCTTTGGTATTGAACTTCTTGAATTCAACGGAAAAGGTAAACCTTCTCATAGTAGATGAATCTATTCCGTTTGAACGGTTTGTTATCCAGATTAACTTTTTTTGATGACTTTCCAGTAAATTATTAATAAAGCTTTTATTAGTTTTGCTTTTATAAAATAAAGAATTAGAAGAGTTCAGTACCTCATCAGCCTCATCAACTAATACTATCGCCTTTTTCTTTTCTGCAATACTTATTGTTGCATAGATGTTTCGTAATCTGAGATCGTGTTCGTCATCTTCCGGTAGTTTTACTGTATAAAGATCTTTTTTGCATGTCCTTGCCAGGCATCTTGCTAAAGAACTCTTCCCTGTTCCAGGTACACCATAAAAGAGGATGTTTTGTCGTTTTTTACTTTTAATTAAGGTTTTCAGTACTATTTTCTCATTCTCAGAAACACTAAAATCAGAAATTTGCAAGGATTCTTCATTTTCTCTTGTAAAGAACTCATGAGATAACTCCTTAGCTCCATATCCAGACAGGAAATTTATACACCAGGAACGCAGTTCAATCTCTCCTCTGTATACTTTCTCCATGATATACATCTTGAAAAGTCTCGTCTTAGAAAAGATATGCAAAAAAGAGTTCCTTTCATGTCCCAGAATAATGTGTCCTAAACATTTGAAAATTGAAAATCTTTCAAAATTAATATGTTTGTTACTGTCTAAAAAATCCTTAAAGAAATCACTTGTTGATAATAAATAGAAAAAAGAAAGTATTTCAATCTCACCATTTGTCAAATTAAAGGTTTCTTTGATGACCTTTAGACGTGCTTCTACATCACTATCTGAAGATAACAGTTGCTTATTCCGTTTCCTATTG
>JAANXD010000071.1 GCA_018263435.1 Candidatus Scalindua arabica
AAGTTCCTCAATTCGCAATGCCTACCTGTCCGCCAGTTTGTTAGGCGGAAATCCCTCAATATTATTACCCAGACTCGTTCTGGTTAGGTATACTTTTCCCCATACGTTTCGCTATAGACTATTTTGTCCAGCTTCTGCCTGGGTCTCTGTGAAGGGTCCTCATCAGGAACTCCAACGGGCAGGAGTGCCATTACTTCAACATGCTCCGGAATACCAAGGATTTCTTTTACCTTATTATCTTCGTACCATCTTACCCAACAGGTACCAAGGCCAATCTCAACTGCCTGCAAAACAATATGCTCTACTGCTATAGCTACATTTGCTGCAGCAGCAACCATAAGAGCGTCCTTTGTAACAGTATCCATGCCCTTGCTAAGGTATGGAATAAATACTTCTCTCGACCTCTCAGGAAGTGCGCCTGATTCAATAAGCTCATCTACTCTTTCCGGAAATTCCTTAAACGCCTTTAAGTCTGCACAGCAGGCTATTATTACGGGAGCACGTCCTATATGTCTCTGATTATGTGCCGCTCTCTGTAGCCCCCTCTTAGTGTTATCATCTTTAACCACGATAAATCGCCATGGCTGTGTATTTGTACCTGATGGCGCCAGTCTGGCACTCTCAAGTAAAAGCCTGATCTTCTCTTCCGGAATAGGATCAGGCTTAAATTTCCTTATACTCCTGCGTCTTTTTATTGCTTCTCTTACATCCATTACATCTCCCATGCTTAAATTAGGCATTCGGCAACTACTTTTCCCCACGAAAATCACGAAATATCACGAAAGTATTTTTTAGTGTCTTTTCGTGTGTTTCGTGGGCTTTTTTGAAATCCCCATACATTAAATTTATGGCATACATAAGATTGACTATTTTAAAGTATACAATATAATAATCAACTAATTCCTACAAACACCTTATTATAAACATGATTTGCATTCCAATTACGACAAAAAGCACTGAAGATACTATTGCGGAAATGTCATCAGCTTCCAAATATGCTGACATAATCGAATTACGTATTGATTACATACCGGAACTACAAGATGCAGAAAGATGCATTAAAGAATCATTAAAGAGCAAGACTAAGCCGGTAATAGTAACAAACAGGCCGGAAAGAGAAGGTGGTAAATTTAATGGCAGCGAACATGATAGATTACGTCTGCTACAAAAGGCTATCGACCTGGGGGCAGATTACGTTGACGTTGAATATGATTCGATTAAGCAAATTGTCAGACGAAAAAACAGCAAAGTAATTATTTCTTATCATAATTTCAAAGAGACCCCTCAAAACTTAAGCAAAATATATGACGATATTTGCCAACATAAACCTGACATAGTAAAGATCGTAACATACGCAAATGATATTACTGACAATATCAGGATATTTGAACTTTTAAATACTGCAAACGTACCCATTATATCTTTCTGCATGGGAGAATTAGGCCACATAAGCAGAATTCTTACAAGAAAGTTTGGAGGGCTACTGACATTCGCTTCTCTTAAAAGGGGTAAAGAGTCAGCACCTGGGCAACTTACCGCTGATGAACTCACCAGAATATATCACTTTAAGAATATAAACAGAGAAACAAAGCTTTATGGTATTATTGGAAATCCAGTTTCTCATAGTATGAGTCCAGTCATCCACAACGCATCCTTTACGGAAAAAGGGCTTAACAAAGTCTATGTCCCACTGAAAGTATCGAATATCGGTACCTTCATTAATGAATACAGGAAAACAGACTTTCAGGGCTACAGCGTTACCATTCCACATAAAGAAAGTATTTTGCCGTTCCTGGATGACATTGAACACACAGCCAGGAAAATTGGTGCCATTAATACCATTGTAAAACAGGACGGAAAATTAACAGGTTACAACACCGACTGCATGGCCGCCATAACCGGCCTGGAATGTGGCCTGGCAAAAAGCGGAGACACATTAAACAATAAAAAAATCTCCATTATAGGAGCAGGTGGAGCAGCACGTGCAATATCCTTTGGATTAAATGAGAAAGGCTGCGATATAACAATTTATAATCGTACCATTGAGCGTGCAGAAAAACTNTCTAATGACGTTAAATGTAGATTTGAGAGATTTGAAGAAATCAACAAACTCGATTCTGATATTCTCATAAATACTACACCTATCGGTATGTTTCCAAATACCGGTGAAACACCTGTTCCTAAGAAAGTACTAAAGGAAGGTATGATAGTCTTTGATGCTGTTTACAATCCAATTGAAACAAAGCTGCTCCAAGACGCCAGGGAAAGAGGGTGCCACACGGTTAATGGGCTCACTATGTTCATTAATCAGGCGGCTGAGCAATTCAGGCTCTGGACAAATATCGATCCACCGGTAGAATTAATGAGTAATGTAGTAAGGGAAATATTATGAACATAGTTTTAATCGGTTTCAGAGGAACCGGGAAAAGTACAGTTGGTAAACTCTTAGCGAATCGCTTAGAAAGGGATTATATTGATTCAGACGAATATATCGAAAATTCTACCAAGAAAGCTATTAAGCATATATTCGAAGAAGATGGTGAGGAGGGCTTTCGTAAGATAGAAGCGGATGTTATTGCAGAATTAAGCAGAATGGACAACAAGATAGTAGCAGTAGGAGGAGGAGCTATCCTTAGAGAAGATAATGTAAGAAATCTAAAGGATAACGGATTCCTTATCCTCTTAGAAGCTACTCCGGAAATAATCCATAACCGCATAACACAAGATGAGAAAACAACACAACAAAGACCGTCACTAACAGACAAAAAACCCCTGGACGAAATCAAACATTTGCTTGAACAACGAGAACACCATTATAAAAACGCAGCAGACTACACAATAAACACATCCTACGTTGCATGTGAAGATATTGTTAATGAAATAATTACAACAATAAAAAAACAGTTAAATTAACAACCCGCACTTAGAAGTTATTAATGAAATATCAAGAACAGAGCTACCCTAATCTTTATCTTTATCTTTCTTCTTGTCCTCTAACGACTCGATAACTTCGTCAACTATTCCATAAACTTTGGCCTCTTGTGCAGACATGTAGAAATCCCTGTCAAAATCTTTTTCTATTTTCTCAATTGGCTGATTACTGTGTTTGACCAGTATTTCATTAAGGTTTTTCTTCATAAACATTATCTCTTCTGCCTGTATACTTATGTCAGTAGCCGTTCCAGTAGTACCACCCCATGGCTGATGCAGCATTATCCTTGTATGTGGCAGGCTGAACCTCTTACCCTTTGTCCCTGCGGCCATTAGTACCGCACCCATACTATAAGCAGAGCCGATACAGAAAGTAGCAACATCACAATGCACAAACTGCATTGTATCATATATCGCAAGACCTGCCGTGATCGAACCTCCGGGAGAGTTTATATAAACATTAATGTCCTGATTCTTATTGTCATTTTGCAGAAACAACATCTGTGCAATTACAATGTTTGCAACATTGTCGTCTATCGGGCTCCCAATAAAAATAATCCGATCTTTAAGCAACCTTGAAAAGATATCATAATGCCTTTCCCCATACCCTGTTTTCTCCACAACGTATGGCACATATACATTTCCATAGCTCCCGTTAGATATATAATCAAGCTCATTACGTGCACAACTGCTCATATTAGCGTCATCAGTCACTTGCTCCTCCTCCTTACTAAAAAGACTTTCTGAAATTCTACAAAGCTGAGCTTAGCTCTGTAACTTATCGTATTAAAGAGTATATCTTTTAAATAAATTTCAATACACAAACCGCAAATTACAAACAAAACACAATTACCAAAATCGCAATGACCAAAAGCATTAAATTTCGCCTGTCTCGTTATATATCAAACATATAACGAGTTGAATAATTTTGGTCATTTGATATTGTAATTTGTTTGTAATCTGGGATTTGTTATTTGTGATTTAACAACCCAATTGTGAGCCCCGCTAAGCGGAGTAAGCTGAGCGAACTAAGTTCTATTTAACTTCTTCTTTCGTTTCTCCTTTAACCTCTTCTATAGTTGCTTCCTTTATCAAAAGATTTAGCGTTTTGTGCTCCTTCAACTGATGTCTCAAGTTTGACATACCATTTATCCTCTCAAGCTGTTTTTTCATGGCGGCAGGCTCAATACCATACATCCCTGCCATTCCGCTTATCCTTTGATTAACATCGTTTTCTGTTACAAATATTTTTTCCTTTTCTGCGATACGATCAATGACCATTGACATCTTAAAATCCTTGACCACAGATTCTTCTGAAGCATTTTTCAAATCATCTATATTCTTTTCTACCTCATCCACTGGAGTACCTTTGTTTATAAGTTCCATCTGGTACCTGCGAAGTCTTTCGTTTGATTGATGGGCAATCATATCTTCAGGTAGATCAAAATCCGCCATCTCTATGAGTTTGCTGTAAATTTGCTCATGCACTTCGCTTTCTACCTGATTCTTCTTCTCTACCTCCAGCCTCTTTGACAGAAACTCCCTTAATTCGCCAAGTGTATCGTAACCAACCTGTTTTGCCAATTCATCATTTATTTCAGGACTAGCAGGTCTTTTAATTTCCTTTATAGATATTTCCATCCTGGCAGACTTATTTCTGTGTTGTTCTACAGGAAAGTTGTCTCCCAGTTCGACATCCATATTAAGCTTGTCTCCGGATTTCGCACCTACAAGATTAGTCTTCAGATCAGGTACGTTAATATTAGCCACGCTGGAGCCAGAAACCATAACTTCCAATTCTTCGTCATTCCAGATTATCTCATCATTAATACCGACCTCACAATCACATATAATATAATCTCCGTCCTTTACTTTACCTTTATTCACAATGGTAAGTTGGGTTTTCTGATTGCTTACAGCTTTCAATGCATTTTCTATATCTTCATCAGTAACTGAAACAGGTTTCCTCTTTAGTTTCATCCCTTTGTATTCTCCCAACTCAAATGTTGGCAAGACCTCCAATGTAATCTCGAATTTTAACGGTTTGCCCAACTCAAGGTCAATATCTCCAACATCCGGTTCACCGATAGGTGATAATTTGTTCCCTTCCAATGCTTGCTGGTATGACTCGCTGACAACTGCCCGCTTGACATCATCTATAATTCTGTCACTAAACTTCTTCTCAAGAAGTTTCCTGGGAGCTTTACCTTTTCTGAAACCTGGCAACTTGGCCATCCTGGATACTTCGTTTAATTGTTTTTGCCACTCATCTTCTATTCTTTCCTTTGGTATCTCAATCTTAAGTGATTTCTTACATGGTCCTACTTCTTCTATCTCTATATTCATTGTTTTATTCAAACCGTTTCTATATATTTCATTTAGTCTTCAAGCTATACATCACTCCTGATTTGACAGCAAGACCAATAAAATGGAGCGGGTGATGGGATTCGAACCCACGACATTCACGTTGGCAACGTGACGCTCTACCACTGAGCTACACCCGCTTACTATAAGTTAAGCCTTCAGCAACTTTTACAAGGAGTCAACCCCTTCCGACGATCGAGGCTTACATGCCGTTATGGGTGCTACTCGCCGTCGGGAGACGGATCCTATCAAAAAGATTAAATTACCAGACTTTTAATTATAATTAACCGATAAGGATTTACAATAGATTTTTATTTGGTGCGAGAGGGGGGAGTCGAACCCCCATACCTTGCGATACTAGATCCTAAGTCTAGCGCGTCTGCCAATTCCGCCACCCTCGCCCACATCAATTTATTAATGATTCAGAAATTCCTGAATTATTTTGCCCACCTGCCAATTAACCTGTTAACAGGCTTATGCAACCATTTTTTGCCACATCTATGCCACAATATTCACCTAGATAGCTTTTACCAATTTTCAAGTTTTGTTTCAAGTACTATATTTTGCAATCATTTAATAATCACAGATAATTCTAAAATCACTTGCGCTGCAAAAGCCTATATGATAGGATTTTCACGAACTTCTGAAGCTATTTCAGAAGCAACTTTACAGCTTAGAGTGTTATAAGCGATCTAATTTTTTTAAGACAAGCTTTAGAAAAAAAGTTGCTTTCAGCGAGAATACTTTCTTATTATGGTTTGATAGAATAAATTCGAAGCACGAAATCCGAAATTAGAAACAATTTTCAAATCACCAAAATTCCAATTTAAAAAACGAAAGAATTTAAGTCCACAAAATATCTTTTGTTTTGAGCATTTAGTAATTCGAATTTTGGATTTGTTTCGTACTTCTATATTCTTGTTTCGAATTTTAACTAATGAAGCTTCAACAACTTACCTGCCCGAATAGGTACAGGCGGGCAAAACATCAACAACATGTTGGTAGTTTTGGCGCTTTAAGCGCCTGATATGTACTCAAAAAGTGTCATCCATTATAGTTATTATTGATAGAAAGGATAAATGATGAAAGGTGTTGTTCTTGCCGGTGGTCTTGGTACTAGATTATTGCCTTTAACAAGGATTACAAACAAACATCTATTACCTATTTTCGACAAACCAATGATTTACTATCCTTTGCAAACCTTAATAAATGCCGGAATTGATGATATTATGATTGTTACTGGAGGTAATAATGCAGGTGATTTCCTCAAGCTTTTAGGTAATGGAAGGCAATTTGGCCTGAAAGATATAAGCTACACATACCAGGAAGGAGAAGGTGGAATCGCAGAAGCACTGGACCTGACCAGGAACTTTGCAGATGGTGAAAAGGTTTTGATTGTCTTGGGAGACAACATTATTGAAAAGAACGTAATCAAAGAAAAGAAAGAATTTGAGAAACAAAAGGAAGGCGCCAAGATATTAATAAAGAAAGTCCCGTATCCATCAAGTTTTGGTGTTCCAGAACTTGATGGGAATAAGGTGATTGGCATTGAAGAGAAACCTGAAAACCCCAAAACAGACCATGCAGTCATAGGCATTTATATGTACGATAGCCGTGTATTTGATATCATCGAAACACTTGAAAGGTCAGACAGGGGAGAATTAGAGATTACTGACGTCAATAACGCTTACATAAAAGACGGAACGATGACATGCTCTGTTTTAGACGGTTGGTGGATAGATGCTGGCAGTTCACCGGAGAATTTAGCGGAGGCAACACAACTTGTTATCAGAACAGGCGCTAACAATTTAACATAAATCAAATAGCACACTGATTTTTCACAGATACACGCAGATAAAAACTTTATTAAATTCAGTTCCTTTGTAAAGAACTAAATCCTTATAATCTGCGTTTATCTGTGTCCAAACCGACACTTATGCGTATTATTTCAGGCAAATCAAAAGGTGTACGACTATCAGCATTAAGCAGTAAACGAACCAGACCAATATTGGACAGAGCGAAGGAATCCCTGTTTAATATTTTAGGAGACTCTATACTTGATAGTGTTGTTCTGGATTTATTTGCAGGTACCGGATCACTAGGAATAGAGGCTCTTAGTCGAGGTGCAAAAAGATGTTTATTTGTAGATAATAGTACAAATGCAATTCCGGTAATTAAGAAGAATCTCCAGGATGCAGAATTTCTAGAGAAATCTGTTGTTCTAAAAATAAACGTTTTTAGATTATTAGGGATATTAAAGAATAAGCATCTAAATTTTGACATTCTGCTGGTAGCTCCTCCATATAAATTATTAGATTTAGATTGCAGAGACAGAAAAAGAATCTTTTCTATACTGGATGAGTGCGTTTCCAGAAAATTCATAAACGAAACAGGAGTCATTGTGCTTCAACATCATAAAAAGCAAACGGTCAGTCAGGAAAGTTTCAAACAGTTGAAAGTAATTGATGAAAGACGGTATGGCGCTACACAGTTTACTTTCCTAAGAACAAACTCAAGCTCAAATCCTGAGACGTAAAAATCGTGCGCGGCATAGCCGCAACCAAGTTTGAAGTGCCTTAAGTGAACTAAAGTGCCTAAAGTTAAAAAAAATCCACAACTTTAGCTCACTTCAAACTTTAGGCACTTTTAACTTTTTCTGAGACTCAAAAAATTTCCTAAAGCTTGTCCTCATAATTCCACTTGATATTGGGTAATACTCGCAAAGAATGTGAATAAAAACAATTGTAAAATAAACAGAATTAGCCTTAAGGCACCTGCTAAGATAAATCTTTTCCTGGAAATTTTAGGTAAAAGAGATGATGGTTACCATGAGATTGAAACAGTAATGCAGGAAATTGATCTTGTGGATAATCTTCAGTTTGAAGAAATCCAGGAAGGCGTGAGGCTTAAATGCAACGACAAGAATATTCCCTCAGATGAAAACAATCTTGTATGCAGAGCCGCAAATCTTATTCTAAATGAGTGCGGAATCAAAAAGGGCGTATCTATAAGTTTAGAGAAGAATATACCTGTGGGAGCTGGTCTGGGTGGCGGCAGTAGTGATGCAGCCGCGACCCTTAAGGCATTGAATTTACTCTGGAAGATCGGACTTAACGATACCGAGCTAATGGAATTTGCCGCAAAGCTGGGATCTGATATTCCTTTCTTCATAAAGGGCAAAACTACGCTATGCAGTGGGAGGGGAGAAAAGATAACTCCGATTGAAGTGAAAGGTGAAATGAACTATCTTATCATTTTCCCGCGTATCAATATCAGTACAACAACGATCTACAGAAACCTGAAAATTGACTTGACAAAAAAAATAATAGATGTAAGCTTTTTTCTGAATGCTCTAAAACATCATAAAGTTTCTGGTATCAGTAAGTTGCTGTTTAACCGTTTAGAAGAAGTAATCTTCGCAACATATCCTGATTTGTTAGATGTAAAAAAGGCTTTAGCGCATTATGATTTTTGCGGTTTGTCAGTTTCTGGTAGTGGGTCAGCCTTCTTCGGTCTGTGCAAAGATAGGCAACAAGCGGAAGCAATCAAAGATAAAATAGAACTAAGCAATATAGGAAATGTATTTGCGGTAACAAATGTTTTAACACCATAGACAACGAGACTGGAAGGAGAACTTATTATTACTATGAATATTACTGAAGTCAGAGTGAAACTAACTGAGGCAAAAAAGAATCGATTACAGGCTTTCTGCAGTATTACAATTGATAACGACTTTGTAGTTAGAGACCTGAAAATTATAGAAGGATATAAAGGAGCTTTCGTTGCTATGCCGAGCAGAAAGCTCGCTGATAAGTGCCCTAAATGCAATTCCAAAAACCACCTTCGCGCACGCTTTTGTAATGATTGTGGCGACAAACTAGATGACAAACGTGCATTAGGGGAATCCAGAGGTGAAACAGGGGAAGAATCCAAGGGCAAATTCAAGTTATATGCGGACACCGCTCATCCAATAAATTCTAATTGCCGTGATGAAATTGAACAAAAAGTACTTGCTGCATACAAAGAAGAAACTGAAAAAGCCAAGCAGCCAGGCTATAAACCTCCTGTGATGGGAGAACCTGATTCAGATGATGATTTCGACGACGAAAACAGCTAATTAATTTTAAGAGGATCATCCATAACAAATAAACGCAGGAATACCTTCAAGTCAATTCAAATAACTGATCTTCCAATTGACATATCTTAAAACACACGCTATACTTATCTAAAGAAGTAATTCTTTTACAATAAATCTATGCCTTGACGGCTGAAGACAGCTGAAATAAACCAGCAACTTTGGTTTATTTTCTAAAGCTTTGAAAGAGAGTTCTATATATATTATCTATTTTTTCAGGCTGGCAAACTAAAGAACTTCTAATTTGCCAGCTTAAAAACAATCTAAACTCCCAAAAACCTGGTTTAACAAAAAATAAAAATGGAAAAAACTGGTTCACAGATTTTACTTGACGCCTTAAAAAAAGAAAATGTTGAATACATTTTTGGCTTACCTGGCGGTGTAGTCATACCACTCTTTGATACACTCTTTGACGATTCAGACTTAAAGTTCATACTGACACGACATGAACAGGCGGCAGGCCATGCGGCTGATGGATATGCCAGAGCTACAGGAAAAGTAGGTGTTTGTATCGTTACATCCGGTCCCGGCGCAACAAATTTAACAACCGCTATTGCTACCGCTTATATGGACTCTATACCCATAGTTGCCATAACCGGACAGGTCAAAACACATCTTATAGGCAGTGATGCATTCCAGGAAGCAGATGTAACCGGTATAACTCGCCCTATATCAAAACATAATTATCTTGTTAAAAATATAAAAGAACTGGGAAAGGTAATTAAAGAGGCGTTTTATATTGCATCAACTGGTAGACCAGGCCCTGTTGTTATTGACCTCCCTGTAGACGTAACCACAGATAAATGGGATGGAGATATTCATGAAAAAATAAACCTTCCCGGGTATAAGCCATCATATGACGGTAATATAAGGCAGATAAAAATAGCAGCAGAGGCAATAAACAGATCTAAAAGGCCGGTAATTTATGCAGGTGGTGGTGTTATATTATCAAATAGCTCAGAGCAACTTGTCGAGCTTGCAGAAAAAGCCAACTTACCGGTAAACACGACGTTACTGGCACTGGGAGTATTTCCTGAAGACAACGAAAAGGCACTGGGAATGATAGGAATGCATGGAACGGTTCCTGCAAACTATGCCGTTCATGAAGCAGATTTGTTAATTGCAATTGGAGCGAGATTTGATGACAGAATTACTGGCAAGATAGATGAGTTTGCTCCCTGTGCAAAGGTTATCCATATAGACATAGACCCAACTTCTATCAGTAAGAACATCAGGGTTGACATCCCGGTTGTTGGTGATGCCAACAATATTCTTACTGAATTGATAAAACACGTAGATTATGCTGAAAGAAAAGAGTGGTTTGAAAAAATTGCTGAATGGAAGAAAAAATACCGCTTGTCTTATGATAACACAAGTGATGTTGTAAAACCACAATACGTAGTTGAACAAATTTGCCAGGCGACTAAAGGCAAAGCAATTATCACAACTGAAGTCGGCCAGAATCAGATGTGGGCTGCCCAATATTATACCTATACAAATCCCAGAAGTTTCTTGTCTTCCGGCGGCTTAGGTACTATGGGATTCGGATTCCCTGCCGCAATAGGCGCCCAGCTTGGATGCCCCGACAAAATCGTTATTGACATTGCAGGTGACGGCAGTATTCAAATGAATATTCAGGAACTTAGCACTGTTGTTAAATATAAACTGCCAGTTAAGATTGCTATCCTGAACAACGGTTACCTTGGAATGGTAAGGCAGTGGCAGGAGCTGTTTCATGACAAAAGATATGCACATACACTGCTTGACGGCAATCCTGACTTTGTACAGGTAGCAAAGGCCTATGGTGCAGATGGTTTCTTGGTTGAAAAGAAAGAAGACGTCAGACCAGTAATTGAAAAAGCAATCTCAATAGACGGTCCTGTCGTAATTGATTTTAGAGTAGACCCGGAAGAAAATGTATTTCCAATGATTCCGGCAGGCCAAACCATTAGTCAGGTCAAGGGGGTTGAATTAATCTGAAGAATGGCATGAATACCTATTAGGTTTTCCAGGAGATTCCGTCTCTTGGAAAACCTGCATATCAAATATATCAAACCATAAATCAAGAGCACCTTTTTTAGTTTTCTTCATAATAAGGGCCAAAGAATTAAGTATGAATCGTTTTTATGTTCCATTTCAGGCTGAGTTGAAAAATATATGGATTGATAGTTCAGAAAGCCATCACATTATACATGTTAAAAGATTAAAAATCGGTGACAATATCGTCCTGTTTAACGGTACGGGAATGGAGTGTAATGCCAAAATCATCGAAATAGATGGAAATAAAGTTAGAGTAGAAGCTAATCAGTACAAAACTGTCAATAAAGAAAATACGGTAGGCGTCGACATAGCATTTGCTGTTCCCAAGGGAAAACGTTCTCACTTCCTAATACAAAAATGTACCGAGCTGGGAGTTCGCAAATTAATTCCAACAAATTACACACACAGTGTGGTAAAGCTTAAGGCCGAATCTTCTGAGAAAATTGAGAAGTGGCGCAAAATTGCTATTGAGGCATCAAAACAGTGCGGCCGCAATACGATAACAGAAATTAGTGGCGTTGTAGACTTTCACAATATCCTCAAAAAATTAGATATTTATGATCTTCCACTCCTCGCCTTCAACCAGCCTGATTCAAATAATCTGAGAAATACGTTGCAAGAACACCCGAAACCAAATAATATAGTAAGTTTTATTGGTCCGGAAGGAGGATTTACATCGAACGAGATAGAAATGGCAAAGGAAGCCGGATGTAAGTTCGTCAGCCTGGGACAAAGGACCCTTCGAGTGGAAACTGCCGCAATTGCAGTTTCTGCAATCCTTTCGTATCACTACTCAGTATGAGTTCGTAGTACTACTTGGAAGAACTTCTTTCTTTATGAAGTTCTTTCGTGTCATGAAAAGCTAAAAGTGTCTACCCGCCTGCCAATCAGTTCGGGCAGGAAGTTTGAAGTGTGCTAAAGTAATGGATAATAAAGCACTTTCTAAAGAGATTGAAGAACGCATACAGAAATTTGTTGTTTAAATATCACATTAACTTCAGGCATTTTAGTTCACTTTAGTCACTTAAAACTGGTTTGCGGTTTTGCCGCACTATGAG
This sequence comes from Candidatus Scalindua arabica, assembly GCA_018263435.1. Lineage (GTDB taxonomy): Bacteria > Planctomycetota > Brocadiia > Brocadiales > Scalinduaceae > Scalindua > Scalindua arabica. Next base: position 12,529 of record JAANXD010000071.1, read on the forward strand.
GTTATTTATGTTATATGCCGTAATTATGGCAGGCGGCTCTGGTACCAGATTCTGGCCGTGGAGTCGAAAAAAAACACCAAAACAACTCTTGAAGATTACTGGACAAGATACTATGATTAAGCAAACTGTTGATCGCATTATCGGTGAAATACCTGCAGAGAATATTTATGTTGTAACAACGTCTTGCCTGGCTGACAGTATTAAGGGGGAACTGTCACAGATACCGGCAAAGAATATTATATCAGAACCATTTGGCAGAAACACGGCTGCATGTATTGGTCTTGCAGCAACCATAATTTCCAATAGAGATGCCGATGCCACCATGGCAATTATGACGGCAGATCATATAATTGAACCCCCCGATCTCTTTCTAAAAGCATTAAAATGTGCAGAAAAACTCTCAACTGAAACAAACGCTCTTATTACGTTTGGAATTAAACCAACTGAACCATCTGTAAATTACGGATATATACAAAGAAGCGAAGATTGGATTAACCTTCAGGATTTCAAGATTTATGATGTAAAATGCTTCACTGAGAAACCGGATCGTGCTACAGCCGAAGGCTTTGTGCAGAGTGGTAAATATTACTGGAACAGTGGTATCTTTGTCTGGTCTGTTAGTACAATACTTGAAAACATAAATACTCTCATGCCTGAATTGTCGAAGGGCCTGGCGAGAATTGGAAAGTCAGTAGATACACCTGACGAATCAAACGTTATTTACAATGAATATGAAAAGTTTGATAACATATCAATAGATTATGGAGTGATGGAAAAGGCTTCAAATGTAAAAGTAATCGAGGCAGATTTTAAATGGGATGACGTTGGTTCCTGGCTTGCTATAGAACGATTGAACAAATCAGATCAGGACAACAATACCATATTAGGCGAACATTGCGGATTTGACACACAGGGAAACATAATAATCGGAGACAAAGGGCACTTAACAACAACTATAAACGTGTCAGACATGATTATAGTAAGCACAAAAGATGTTACCATGGTATGCAACAAAAACAATGCTGAAGATATTAAGAAATTAACCGACCTCTTAAAAGAGAGAGGCTACGATAGCTATCTGTAGTATCACTTTGTAAAATATTTTATTGAGATATTAAACTTTGTTACAGACCTAAATCCGAATAAAGAATTTCGAAATCTGAAACAAATTCTAAATTCTAATGTTCAAAACATATCAATGTATCGGCCATTCGATTTTAGTCATTCGTATTTGTTTCGGATTTCGAGTTTAGACTATTAGTTATGGCTATGCCACATTATGATTTTTCTAGCTTGTTTGTACCCAAGAGAGGGGGTTTAAACTAAAAGTGTTATGGAAATTAATAGAAATACGATAATTAAAAATCTGGTCAAGAAGCACCCGGAAACTCTGGCAGTATTCAGGAAATATAATCTTGTTGTAGCCGGAGGTGTAAGAGGGCCTAATGAACCCCTGGCATTCTTTGCAAAGGCTCATGAGGTAGATTACGACGAAATACTTAAAGAATTAAAAGAAGCTATTGAAAAGGGTGTAGACGAAAACACTGAGACGGTAGAGCTGGTAGAAGACAAGGTATATGAAAAATTCTTTAAGACAGCTATCTTAATGGCACTAACAATAGGTGTGGCAGTTGGCGCAATAGTATTAACTTATATAGGTAAAACCCAGAATTTCCATTATGTACTTCATAAATTTGTCCAGACACATGGACATGCTCAATTGTTTGGATGGGTGGGTCTTTGTATCATCGGTTTTGCATATTATATCGTTCCCCGGGTTAAAAACGTAGAACTCAAATATCGAGAATTAACAACCACCTGCTTCTGGCTGATAGTCACAGGAACCGTTATAAGGATATTTGCCCAACCTTACGCTAATGAATCAACAAACGTACTCCTACCAATATCAGGGTTATTAGAATTTATGGCAGTCGCGTTGTTTGCCTTCATTATTCTCAGTACCGTCCTTGCAAGTCAGGAAAAGAAAGAACCATACGACAAATTTATAGTGGCAGGGGTATCATGGTTTCTGGTTTGCGCTTTTATGAACCTTATTATGGATGTCGTTATGTTTTTCACAAATACAAATGAAATTGCAAGAACATTTTACAGCCCTTTTGTACACGTATTTCTCCTAGGTTTTACTTTCATGTTCATATTTGCAGTAAATATAAGGACGGTGTACGCCTTCCTTGATGTTGGAACAGCAAGGGTACGTGCCATAAATACTACATTCTGGCTGCTAAATCTAACTCTTCCCATATACTTTATTGCTCATTCTTTTAATTATAACTCTCCATTTTTGTTGAAAGTCTCATACCTTACGATTTACCTGGTAGCGTTCAGCATTCTACTATTTGTTTACGGTATCAGGATCTTTGAGAAGTCTACAAAGGAACTCGATGATGTTGTAATGGATAGAAGTTATTCAAAGACTATCAGAACTGCTTATGTCTGGTTGATTATTGGTGTGCTTATACTTGGGGCAAAACCTTTCCTTAAGGCATTTTCGGAACCTCAGTATCTGTTTCATGGTGCAGCCAATCACGCCATTGCCGTTGGATTCGTAACTTTGATGATTATAGGATACGCATCAAAGATGGTTCCAACTTTTAAGGGTGTTGGCATGTACAGCATAAAACTTGCAGATTTATCATTTTATCTTATAAACATTGGCTGTTTTCTCCGGGTTTCTACTCAGATAATGATTGGACTATCAAATGATTCTTATTATTCTCTCATTGGGTTTTCAGGCTGGATCGAGTTTACGGCAATCGGAATATTCGGTTACAACGTATGGAAGACGATGAACGCAGAGGATGAAGATGAAATTGAAGAACCACAGGAAGCTTTAACTGAGATTACAGCAGACACAAATATTGCTAATGCAATAGATCAATATCCAGAAATACTGGATGTGTTCCTGGAATTTGGGTTTAAACAACTTGGTAACCCTGTTGCACGGAAGACTGTTGCAAAAATGTTTACCATTAAACAGGCAACAAAGATACATCCGGTTGAGATAGATACTCTACTCAAAGCCCTGAATGAAAAAATTAAAAAATCGTGAAGATATTAAAGAAAACCATATTTCTTGTAATGTTCAGTTTGTTGTTATCTAATCTTTGTGTTGCTCAAGAGGCAGAAGAACATTTCAAGAGAGGAGTCGGTTATTTTGAAACAAGACTCATAGACAAGGCGATTGCTGAATTCAAAAAGGCCCTGCCTCTATTTACAGAAGATCAAAAATTGATGAAGGCTGAAACATATGTGACACTTGCAAATGCATACAACAGGAAAGGTATACACAAAGCGGCAATTACTGCGTGTAAAAAAGCAATAGGAATTAGTCCAAACCTTGCCAATGCACATTATAATCTGGGATTTGCCTATAGAGAAGAGGGTAAAGACAAACTGGCAAAGCAAGAATTTGCACTTTATGATGAACTATTAAAGCAAGAGGGTGAATATATAGAAATCCCGGAGAAACCAACCTCAGAGGAAATTGAGAAATATATTACCCTTGGTGACAATTATTTTAAAGAAGGCAAGTTTGATGAAGCTATTGCCGAATACAAGAAAGCCATGGAAATAAAACCTCGTGATGATATTCTTAATAAACTTGGACAGGCTCATCAACAAAAGAGATTAGCAGGCAAACCTGAAGGACAGCCTGCGAAAATAGACACATTTACAAGCAAAAAGGCATTGGACGAAATGCCAAGGCTGGAGAGAGAACAGGAACTCTCAATAGAAGAGCTCTATGACAGAGGAATTTCATATTACGATAAAGGAATGGTTGACAAGGCAATTGAAGAGTTCAAAGAAGTACTTGAGCTTGACCCGGAGGATGCTGAAACTCATTATAATCTTGGTAATGCCTATGCAGATAAATTAATGTTTGATGAGGCAATGGAGGAATATAAAAAAGCAATAGATATAAAACCTGAATTTATAAATGCATATTTAAGCCTGAGCACACTGTACTTAGATATGGACATGGTCGATGAGGCAATTTCCCTATGCAATCAGGCCATAAGTGCAAATCCAGAGGATTCATTTTTATGCTTCCACCTTGGGGAAGCATATGCCCGAAATGAACAACACGAAGAAGCTATAACAGCGTTTAACAAAGCCATTTCCATAAACCCCATGGATCCGGAAACACAGTACCAGTTAGCGGAGTCTTATTATGAAACCAAACAGTACGACCTGGCGTTAAAGCACGCAACGCAAGCCGAGGAACTGGGATACATCACTGATCCGACATTTATGACTGATTTGAAGAAAAATGCCACAACTGAACAGTAAAACGTCTACGCAATTCCATAATGTTTAATCGAAAATATTTAATATTTAATATTCAATCTACTATCATCTTTTCAGTCTTTCCAGCAAGAACAAGATCTCGGCAGTATCAGTATAATCCAATCCCACATCAGAGGCCAATCCCACCTCACGAGAACCTGCAAGGATAGCCTGTAATTTCGAAACCAGCAATTTTCCTGACTCAGGTATGTTCGGGTCACTGGCTACCTCGTCCAATTGTTTTTTTATCTCCTCCGGTCTCTGTTGCTTCAAGGCATTTTCAAACAAGGCACATAACCTGGCACTCGGACTTTGATCTTCACCACCATCGCGGCGGCAGACAAGATATAATTGAATTGCCTGCTCCCGTGCTCGTGCGGCAGCTTCTTGATTACCATCAGCCAGTTCAATATCACGCAGTTTGTCCCATGCTCTCCATGGTTCGACATGATGACCATAGGGCTTGAAGCATTCAATAGCCCTCTGGATTTCCTGCCTTGCTTCATCATAGCGTTTAAGCATAATCAAGGTAATAGTAAGATTACCACGGATGCGCCCCTCATTTGCCATGTCATTGATCTCTGTATATTTTTCTGCTGACTGCCGGAAGGAAATCACTGCGTCCTCTGACCGCCCTATTTTAGCATAAAGGTTTCCAAGCCGCCCCAGACTCCTGGCCTCATCCAACGGACTTCCCTGCTGTACATTAACGGCAAGTGATTGTTGAAATGCCTGCTCTGCCTCTTCAAATTGACCGATTTCCTCAAATACCACACCCTGCTGCTGCAAGGCAACTGCGGCCATATTTAGCTCTCCAAGATTCTCAAATATTTCCCTGGCCTCGTTATGTGCCTTGATGGCGTCTTCGTACCGTCCCTGAGAAAAACGTACTGTACCTAGTTGGCCTTTTCCTACTGCAATATGCCTTTTATTCTTTAATTCTTCAGCTATTTGTATGCTTTCTTCATAGGCAGCTGCAGATTCTTCTAAACGGCCAAGATCCAACAGGCACTCTCCTTTTTTAGCAAGTGATGCGGATACCATTTTTCTGGCAGCATTACTATCTGCCTCACCGGCTAGTAAGCTAAAGTCCTTGTGTGCCGCATTGATTGATTTAAGCGCATCGTCAAAAGCGCCTCCCATTCTCAGTACACGCCCAACCAGTAAATTGGCTACCGCGATATCATAATCTGCACCCTCGTATACTTCTTCGCCTGCCTTTATACATTTATCCAACAGTATCTGCGCAACGCTTAATGCCTGTGGAAAATTCCCGGCATCCAATAATCTTTCAACCCTCATACTCAAGATTTCAAATCTGGCATGCTCCCAACCCGCCGACTTTTTCTCTTCCTCTTCTATAATCGCCTTTACTTTTGCCAGGGTTTGAGGTTTGTCCAATTGCATAGTCAATTGCTCAAGTATTACCGCCCTATCCAGAGTTATCTCAGGGATTCCCTGTGCCTGTATATGTTCCAGAGATTTTATCAAATTAGGCAGTTCCAGAAGTGTGAGTGAATCCGCAAGCCGTGAATCCTCAGATTGTTGCTTATACAGAAACTCACTCAACTGCCGCAAACTCTCAGCCCATCTGGCCTTGTTTGTGTCAAGTACGGCTTCATCCAATTCCTGATACAGGTAAGAACACAAGGCAGGATGAAAGCGCAGGAAACCATAAGGCATTGGTTCTGCCAGGCCAGTCTCCAGTAATTTACTAACCAGTAAATCCCTTTCATCTTCATTTAACTCTAAAACGTTTGTTATATTTGAAATACTGCTGCCTCCCTGAAACACGCCCAGAGGCTTGATTTTCTCCCGGATTTCAGGTGACAGCCGACGCAGCGAGTTTTCCACACCATCAAAAAGCGATCTTTTCTGTTTATCAGACAGGCGCTCTCCCAATGCAACAAATATTAGCGAGGTAGCTTCACTCACGCCACCCGAACCAATCTGAATCTTTGTTCCAATCGGTTCCTTCCCGAAAAACGTACTTAATATTGCAGGCTCAACACCTTCCCTAATTAGTGGAATCACTTTGTAATTGTTCCCTCCTTTATTACTTACCTCCAGCGCATATTTTGTCTCTTTCAAAACACTGAGAGAATTTATCGTCTCGGGACCAATCGCAACAATAAAAGCACGGGCTTGTTCAATAGCCTGCTTTGTTTCACATTCTAACTTATCACCAGGGGCTGACTCACGTGAATCAGTACGGATGTTCAATCCTTCGTTTTCTAAACCCTTGCGTAGAGCGTTTACAAACTCACCGTCTTGGGTACTGTGTGAAATAAAGATATAATTGCTTTTCATAATGCCTTTCTAAATTTAAATTAATTTATATATTTTAAAGTACTGATGATACCACACCACGAATAATGTCTCATGTGGCACAAATGACAACACATCATACAAAATATTTTAACATCTTACCCCTCAAAAATGGTAACTTAAAAGTCGTAACTTTAATTGACATATCCGTAATCATCACTATAATATGGGTTTACAAATTTAGTGGCCACTTCAGGTGTTATATGGCGAGCTGCAACAAACATCAGGAGAGAAACTTAATATTATTAAAAATGTTTACAGCAAAATTTATAGAAAACATAAATAATGAGTGGAGAGATTGAAAGTCTGGATATTGACGAAATTATAGATAATACCGTTTTGAGGTACGTAGGGAATACGCCCTTAATAAATATCAAAACTCCCCAAAACATATCCGATAAAGTAGAAATATACGCAAAACTCGAGTATCTTAATCCTGGAGGCTCTGTAAAAGATCGTCCGATATTACGGATGATAAAGGAGGCAATAAAATCCGGAGAACTGACTCATGACAAAGCTATTCTGGATTCTACCTCCGGAAATGCGGGAATCGCATATTCAATGATAGGCGCTGCGCTGGGATATGAAGTGGATCTGGTTATACCGGGTAATGCAAGCGAAGAGAGGAAACGGAGCATCAGGGCTTACGGGGCAAGGATTATCACTACTGATCCAATAAAGGGATATGACGAAGCGATAAGAAAGGCACACGAGATATTAGAAGAAAATCCGGATAAATATTATATGCCTGATCAATATGCAAACAAATATAATCCAATAACCCATTATGAAACAACAGGCAGGGAAATCCTGGAACAAACCGAGGGCAAGGTTACACACTTTATTTGCGGTATTGGTACAGGCGGTACTGTAATGGGTGTTGGAAGAAGGCTGAAGGAACACAATCCCGATATAAAAATTCATGTCATTAAGCCTGAAGACTTCCCGGGAATTGAAGGACTGAAGCCAATGGGAGCAGATTATATAAAACCAAAGATTTACAATGAAGACTTTATAGAAGACCAAACTTTTTTTATAACCTCTGAAGAGGCAAAGGACACATGTTGTACTTTGGCTAGAGAAATGGGACTCTTTGTCGGGCAGTCCTCTGGTGCATTTATGAAAGGTGCATTAGAGTTAGCTGGGGAAATTAATGAAGGTATGATTGTCACCCTTTTTCCTGATACCGGCAACAGATATTTCAGTACACAATTATGGGACTAGAAATAATGAAAACAAATTTTATAGCAATTCTATGTATCCTGGTATTATCGCTTGTGTTTATTACACTGAACTCAGGCTGCAGCGGCAAGCTGAGAGATGCTGAAGAGCATTATGACATCGGTACTATTCATTGGAAACAGGGACGGATCGATGACGCTATCGAGGAATACAAGAAGGCTACAAACATTTTCCCTAATTTAGAAAAAGCACACTTTAATCTGGGTTGTATATATACTCAGAAAGCAAACTTAGGCCTTGCTATAGAGTCTTTCAAAGAAGCGTTGGAAATCAAACCGGATTGGATAGAGGCACACACAAATCTTGGTGCTGCATATGAAGCTAATGATATGCTTAATGATGCTATGGAAGAATACCAAAAGGCGTTAGGACTTAATCCCGGTATTCCGGTATCTCATACAAACCTGGGTAATCTCTATTTCAAGACGGAGAAATTTGATGAAGCCATGGAGGAATACAAAAAGGCTATTAAACTTAAACCTGACTTCGCGGAAGCTTACAACAACCTTGGCTATGTCTATTTCAAACAAGGTAAATACAGCTTTGCAATTAATGAGTTTAAGAAAGCTATAGAACAGAAGCCTGGTTATATAAGCGCACACAATAATCTAGGTCAGGCATATATAAATGTCGGCTTACGCGATAAAGCAAGGGAACAATATGATATTGTCAGTAAGCTTACCGGCAAAACTAGATAAACTTTTAAGCAACCTTCTAATAAATCAAAACATGCCCTTAAGAAAATACCATACCTAAATTATTCTGGAAGCTACAAGAATATAATGGCATAGTCTATAATGAATGTTTATGAGGCCATAATAAAGAGACGTACTATCCGGCGGTTTAAACAAAAAACAATTCCGTTCGAAACCTTGAAGAAACTTGTCAATGCGGGAAGACTGGCTCCTTCCAGCGCCAATTTACAGCCAATCGAATATATAGTTATAGACGGCTCTGATCAGGTTGAGAAGGTATTCGGAACACTGAAATGGGCCGGATACATTTCTCCGGCTGGGAATCCTCCGCCGGGAGAGAAACCGGTAGCTTATATCATAGTACTCGCTAACAAAAAAAAGAATCCCGGTAACTGTGAAAGAGATGCTGCCGCAGCTATTGAGAATATGATACTGGTTGCCATGGAGGAAGGTATTGGAAGCTGTTGGTTAGGATCTATAGACTTTAATAAGTTAACAGACATCCTTGAACTTCCCGAACATATCAAGATAGATTCTGTCCTTGCACTTGGGTATAGTAATGAATCTCCACGAATAGAGGAAATAAAGGACTCAGTCAAATATTGGAAGGATGAAACAGGTACACTTCATGTACCTAAAAGAAAGATTAACGATGTACTTTTCTACAATAAATATTCGACATGACAAGCCTCTCTTTCGAGAAGATTCCAGATTTGGAATCCTCTCGAAAGAGAGGCCATTCATGCTTGTGTAACAAATAATAGGTTGGCTTAGAGTCTAATAAGCAAACAACGACTTCACATCACCAGATTCTGGTGCAATCAACCGCTGTAACTGCTTTACAGCGACCTCTCCCTTATCTCCCATATGCGCAGAGAAATCATTCACATACAGTCCTATATGAGACATAACAACACTCTCTTCCGTCTCCTGAGCATGTTCCTTAATAAAAGATTTTGACTCTTCAGGATTTTCCCAGGCAAGCTCAACACTCTGACGAATTAACCCATCCACATTTCTGGCTACATCCGTTCCTAAATCTCTGCGGATTACAATCCCGCCAAGTGGTATTGGGGCCTCCGTATTTTTCTCCCAATACTCACCTAAGTCACAAATCAGATACAACCCGTCCTTCTCATAGGTGAATCGATTTTCGTGGATCACCAGGCTCTGCGCCCTGTTCCCATTCAACAAATCACGATACAATTCATCAAAAAATGCATACTCCGCTTTAAATGACACACCCTCGCCCTCGGCCCAAAACCGGAGAAGGGCATCTGCCGTCGTATTTTTACCTGGGACTCCAACCGGAATATCTGAGTCAAAACTATTCGACCTGGTAGAAAGTAAAAGAGGGCCGCACCCATACCCCATAGCGCCGCCAGAATATAAAAGGCCATATTTATCCTGTACATTCCAGAGATTCCCATAAGAGATTTTTACAATATCAAAATCACCGGACTGAGAGCCCTCATTCAGGCTCTGCACATCAGCGAAAGTCGTCTCAAACTCAAATGAACCCACATCCACCAGACGCTTCAAAAGTGCATGAAAAATAAATGTGTCATTAGGACATGGAGAAATTCCAATCTTCAACTTCACAATAATACTCCACACAAATCTCTCAGGGACTTTAACGCACCGGCAATATCCCAACTCTCCCTGTTCCTGGTAGTAGCAATATTGGAAATGCTTCGAATCTGCAAGACCGGAATCCCAAAGTCATTACCAAACTTCAATGCTCCCGCCCCCTCCATGGACTCAACCTCGACTCCGTATTTCTCAGTCCGTAAAGTACCGGTCGCCTCTTTTCCGGTAGCAGTATTCACCGTTGCCCCGGTAACAACGGGAAGGGCCTTTAAAGAATCCCCAAATAAATCATTGAAAACCGTTATATTCTTACTCTCATAATACTCAATCTCTCCCAAGTCCAAATCATTCAGGCTTAAGAAAGATCCGGAATCTTCTGCTCCAAGATCAGCCATAACCTCTTTCTCAATAATAACAGGAGCACCCAGCACTTTCACATCTTCCCTTGCATCGGCATAAGCTCCAGCAATACCAACTTGCAAAACCCTGTCAACAGGAGTATTCAGGTGGAACCTTACCAGAGAGGCATAAGTGTTCAACACCCCTATTCCTGTCTCCAGAAAAAGCATATTCCCCTTTTCAAATCCGGTGCCAACATTCTCAATATCTGACGAGCTTATAGAAGGAAAAATCCCCATAAGTTCTAGAGAAGTGGCTGTACAAATAAGTGTTTTCATATCCATTAGATTTGTACGGTTTTTAAGTTAAGATATTTTTCTAATGGGACGAAATCTCTATCATCGTGTAGAAGTGAAAAGTTGTTATGAATACAGAAACTACCAATAATTACATCTATTGTTTTACGTATTGTAACCCCTCTTTTTCTGAGTCGACGGTAATTTAAAGCGCTTTTAATTGCCATCTCCTGGCCCAGCATCTCCATTACAGGGAAATCTAGAAGTAAACTTTTGGCAGCTTTAAAGTCTTTATCATTTTGAAAACCTTGAAGAACTTCAGTTAATATAATATCTCCTATTAGAATAGATTGGTTTCCAAGAGCTGAATCTAACCAATCAGTTTTTGGAGTTGTTCTACCATTGAAATAATCAATCCAAACAGAAGAGTCTATTAAAATCATTTGTCTAACCGCATCTTGTCAAGATTTCCAACCCATTTTAATTTGCCGCGAAAATTTCTGACCTTGGCCTGTCGTTTAAACTCTACTAATAATTTCAGTCCAGCTTCAATTGTATCTCTTTTTGTTTGAAACCCTGACAATTTAAGAGCTGTTTCCATTAATTTATCATCAATCACAACATTTGTTCTCATTTGCAATCTCCTATTAATATGTGTATATTTAGTAAGTATTATACACATAGAAACAGATAATAACAAGCTCGTATTTAAAATAACAAATAAAAATCTTCCGAAAAATATACTATATTAATTGCAGTGTTATTCAGTTATAATAATTCATCAAACTTTGAACGTAAGATAATTATTTTTTATGTATAGAAAGGAAATACATGCAAAGAGCATTTTCGACGATATTATTTGTAATTATTTTAATAACATTATTTACAGGGAATCTGAGGTCTCTTTCCTCAAATTCTGAGATAAAAGATATGAAACATAAATCCGCAAACAGCGATATTAAGAAAAACCACAACAGGCTTATACACGAAAAGAGCCCTTATTTACTACAGCATGCAGATAACCCCGTAGATTGGTATGCCTGGGGACCGGAGGCTTTTGGGAAAGCCAGAAAAGAAAATAAACCTATTTTCCTTTCTATTGGTTATTCAACATGTCATTGGTGCCACGTAATGGCACATGAGTCTTTCGAAGATCCTGAGGTTGCCAGACTGATGAATGAGGTATTTGTCTGCATCAAGGTCGACAGAGAAGAACGCCCTGACATAGATAATATTTACATGCGTGTCTGCCAAATGATGACTGGCAGCGGTGGGTGGCCTCTTACTATACTCATGACACCTGACAAGAAACCATTTTTCGCCGGTACATATATCCCCAGGGAAAGTCACCACGGACGGCTAGGTATGATGGATTTGGTACCACGCATCAAAGAGGTCTGGGACACACAACACGCCGATATCCTGAAAACCGCTGATCAGATTACGGCCAGTCTTAATCAGCTATCTCAAGGCTCCACCACAGGAGATGAACTTGACAAGTCAACCTTAAAGACAGCGTATGAACAACTCTCCAGTCGATTCAGTGAACAGTACGGTGGCTTCGGTAATGCACCAAAATTCCCAAGCCCTCAGAACCTTCTATTTCTACTACGCTACTGGCAGAGTACGAATGACGAGAAGGCCTTGAGGATGGTGGTAAAAACCCTTCAATCCATGCAGGATGGTGGTATATATGATCATATCGGATTTGGTTTCCATAGATATTCTACAGATTCCCATTGGCTCGTCCCGCACTTCGAAAAGATGCTTTATGATCAGGCAATGCTGGCAATGGCGTATATAGAGGCATATCAGGCGACAGGAAAGAAAGAATTTGAAGAAACCGCAAAGAAGATTTTTACTTACGTCCTGAGAGATATGACAGACCAGAAAGGCGGATTCTACTCCGCTGAGGATGCTGACAGTGAAGGTGTGGAAGGAAAGTTTTATGTCTGGACGGAAGATGAAATTCGCAAAGTCTTGAAAGGTGAAGAGGCAGACCTGATTATAAATGTGTTTAACGTTAAAAAATCAGGAAATTTCAGTGACGAAGCATCCGGGGAGAACACAGGTACTAATATCCTGCATCTTGAAAAAACCCTTACAGAGGTCGCCTTTAAGAATAAGACATCTGTAGGTGAACTCAAAGAGCATGTTGAAACCGCCCGGCAAAAACTATTTATATCCCGCAATAAAAGAATCCATCCGCACAAAGATGACAAAATATTAACAGACTGGAATGGATTAATGATAGCCGCTCTGGCGAAAGGTGCTCAGGTATGCAATGAGCCGGAGTACGCGGATGCGGCAAAGCGTGCGGCTGACTTCATTCTTACGGATATGCGCAGACAGGATGGAAGAATTCTTCACCGTTACCGGGATGGACATGCTGCAATACTTGCCAATGCAGATGATTACGCCTTCCTGATCTGGGGATTACTGGAACTCTATGAAACAGTCTTCGACGTACATTACCTTCAGACAGCACTGAACCTGAACAATGAAATGATAAAATATTTCTGGGATGAGCAAAATGGCGGTTTTTATTTTACCGCAGACGATGCAGAAGAACTGATAGTCCGGCAGAAAGATGTTTATGATGGTGCCATACCATCCGGGAATTCCGTGGCAGTCTTAAACTTACTCAGGCTGTCCCGAATCACTGCAGACCCTGATTTTGAAGATAAGGCAAATAAGATAATGATTGCCTTTTCCGAAGATGTGAAGAGTGTACCTTCCGGTTATACACAGATGATGGTTGGTCTCGACTTTGGAATAGGACCTTCCTACGAAATTGTCATAGTCGGCAAACCGCAGGCGGAGGACACGAAGGAAATGCTTAGCTCCCTCAGGAAACACTTTATACCCAACAAGGTCGTACTCTTAAGGCCGTCTGATCAGGAAGCACCGGATATTATCCACCTTGCCAAATTTACAGAATATCAATCAAGCTTCGACGGTAAAGCCACTGCATATGTATGCCTTGACTACGCATGCAAGATGCCAACAACAGATACTGAAGAAATGCTTAAACTGCTCAATGTATCTTCTGAGTAGTGAGTTCGGAGGCTGGAGTTCGGTGAATAGTCAAATATGTGAAAAAGCGAACAAGATGAAACTTGAAGGAATTTTCTCACCTGTCACAACTCCTTTTGATGATAATGGCTGCATAGAACATAACCATCTTGTTAGAAATATTGAAAGATGGAATGAATCTGAGATTTCAGGCTATCTTATTTTGGGTTCTAACGGTGAATCTGTTTTCTTAAGCGAAGAAGAGAAACTTGAGATCGTCAATACGGCGAGAAGGGCAATCCCATCGTCTAAGAAAATGCTTGTTGGTACAGGTTTAGAATCTACTAAAGGTACCATAGAATTCACAAGAAAAGCTGCCGATTGCGGAGCTGACCTTGCCGTTGTTATCACGCCAAACTATTTCAGGGATGATATGTCTCATGAAGCATTCCTGAAACATTATCTGAATGTGGCCGATAATTCTCCAATTCCCATACTGCTTTATAATGTACCTCCGTTTACAGAAGTTAATTTAGAAGCTAAGACTGCGGATGCACTCTCATCACACGAAAACATAATCGGGATCAAGGACAGCTCCGGAAACGTCGAACAACTTTCTGAAATTATTAATTTGACAAATGGTGAGAATTTCAGTGTTCTAACAGGCAGCAGTATAGTACTCTATCCGTCCCTGTGCATTGGCGCCGCAGGCGGCATTATGGCAATTGCCTGTATATTGCCGGAAAGATGCACGGACATGATAAGACTATACAAAGATGGTAATCACGCGGAAGCAAAGGCATTGCAGATGCGGCTGATCGAACCAACTATCGCCATAACATCACGATATGGGATATCCGGACTGAAAGCAGCAATGGATTTATTCGGGTATCACGGAGGGAAGTCAAGATTACCGCTCTTACCGGTTACTGATGCAGAAATTAATAATATAAAAGATACCTTTACAAGTTCCGGTTTTCTATGAATAAAAAAACTCTCGATGACAATTATTACATGAGAATGGCAATCCGTCTGGCCGGGAAAGGCATTGGCAAGACCAACCCGAATCCCATGGTTGGTGCCGTAATTGTGAAGGATGGAAAGATCATCGGCCGGGGCTATCACAAAAGATGTGGTGATTACCACGCTGAGATAAATGCAATAAATAATGTTAAAGGCAGTAATAGTATTATCAAGGGTTCAACTTTCTATATTACCTTAGAACCGTGTAGCCACTATGGACGAACTCCTCCCTGTGTTGACACATTAATCAAGAAGGGTTTGAAAAGAGTAGTTGTCGGGACATCTGACCCTAACCCCGAAGTAAATGGTAAAGGTATTAAAACCCTCAGATCAAAAGGTATAAAGGTTGATGTTGGGATACTTGGCTCTGAATGCAGGCAGTTAAATGAGCACTATTTTAAATTTATCAAAACAGGAATTCCTTACATAACCGTAAAGTATGCTCAGACACTGGACGGGAGGATTGCAACAAAGACCGGAGACTCTCAATGGATAAGCTCTGAAGCATCTCGCAAATATGTTCACGTCCTTCGCAGCATAAATGACGGAATTATGGTTGGCGCAGGAACTGTTACTGCCGACAATCCACAATTAACAGTTAGACACGTAAATGGGAAGAATCCCCTACGCATAATAGTCGACAGCAAACTTTGCATACCCATCAAGTCATCTGTACTGACAGATGGCAATCCATACCAGACAGTAATTGCCACCACATCCAACGCCCCTTCCAGAAAAACAGCAGCAATCAAGAAGTTGGGAGTGGAAGTATTGGTAGTACAAAAAGAGAGGAATGGCAAGGTCAGTTTCTCAAGCCTTCTGAAAGAACTTGGCAAAAGAGAGATTATGTCCGTACTGGTAGAGGGTGGCTCTGGAATGATCACCGCTCTACTCAAAGTAAATCTCGTAGACAAAATGATAATACCAATATCACCCAGGATCCTGGGAAAAGGCTTGGAAGCAATAGGCGACCTCAATATAAACAAGATAAAAGACGCCATTAAATTTTCATCGTTCAAGACAATGAAAAAGGGTAACGACATAATATTTGAGGGTACGATATTGAAAAAAATCTAATAAATATATAATGTTGAATTAACAATTAAGATGCAAAACAATGCTTTCATGATCTGAAACACCAAGTAATTATATAATCAATGGGTAAATGGGAGGCAATATATGGATATAGTAAAATCAATAAACAATGTTCCCATTAGACTAACTGATGAAAGATGGGTTCACATAATTGAAAACCATGATGACCTGGCTGGATATTATGTTGAAATCCTTGGAATTGTTGAGTATCCTGATTATGTAATAAGGGGGTATGAGGGCGCACTTATTGCGTTGAAGCAGGTGGGAACTGAGAAGTTTCTGTCAGTAGTTTACAAGGAAATTAGTGACAGTGACGGTTTTATTATAACTGCATATTTTACAAGTAAAATAGAACTTGAAAGAGAGGTCGTAATATGGAAACTGCAAAGATAAACAATATATTGAGTGAAGTAAATGGTCTCGTTTCTCATTTAATAAAATTACCGGAAACTAAAATATGGACAGATTACGATAAAGAGGCAGACGTACTATATATAAGCTTTAATAGGCCACAGAAGGCAACAGATTCAGAAATGCTGGATAACGGTGTGCTACTTAGATACAAAGATAAAGATCTTGTAGGAATAACTATATTGAACGCCTCAAAGAGGTAAAATAAGTAAACAAAGCAGTTACAATTCACTTTTACCACATTTTAACTATCTATTCAAAAAGATAGTTTTACTTGTTTATACGAGTAAGATTTTTCATATACATTTATAATAGCAGGCGCTGTCCCCATTTAAACTATTCCAGGTTTTGTCTATAACAGATAAACTTATTTAAATCTGTATTTTGTATTAATATTTTCTCCTGTTTTTTCTAAGAGTCCATTCCTGACCGCAAAAGCCAAATCTTTGGTTGCCGTTTGTGGAGAAATTTCGTTATGTATTTCCAGGAAATCTTTTCGCCTGAACAGCGTTTTTCCAAAATGCTCTTTAGCCATATTTAACCTGATTTCTGTAGATTGACGGGCAGGTTTGATTCCCCTTGTAAATTGAGTAGTTGCCTGTTTTATTGTTTCAAGCATGAATTTAATAAATTCAGTAGATTCCCCTTGATCAGTTGATTTCTGTATAGCCTCGTAATATTCCATCTGACGGCGTTTAATAATTATTTCCACCGGAATGTATTCAAAAATTTTATCGTATCTATACAAAATAACCGATTGCCATAACCGGCCTATACGGCCATTACCATCCATAAAAGGGTGGATAAATTCAAACTCATAATGAAATACACTCGATTTTATGAGTGGATGAAGTTCTTTTTCTTCCTTCATGAAAGTAAAGAGATTATCCATCAACTTTGGAACCAGGGTAAACTTCGGAGCGGTGTGGACAACTCCTGATTCTGACCGCACTCCTACATTACCGTTTCTTAACTTGCCAGCATCTTTTACCAAACCGTCCATTAATATCTTATGAGCTTTGAGTAATGATTTTAAGTTATCAGGTTTATACTCATGAAGCAAATCATAGACTTTAACAGCATTCTTGACTTCAAGAATATCTTTCTTTGGACCGATTACCCTCTTGTTATTAATAATGTCTGTGACTTGTTCTGTAGAGAGGGTGTTTCCCTCAATAGCAAGACTGGATTGTATTGAAACTATCCTGGTATGTCTACGTAACTTTGGTTTGGGCGTAGGCAGGGTTAAACCTTCATACTTACCAATTAAACGGGTTATTTCCGCACAAAGATTATTGATTTTCTCTGTAATTTTAAATGGTGGTTTCATCGTTACACACATTTCTTATGCCATCATATATATAGCATAAATATAATGCCATAATTGTGGATATTATCATATCCGGAAAAAAACTTCAAGCATTAAAATGCGGTGCTCTTTCGTGTCGTAAACGCTCTTTAATATCCATGACAAGACTGAAAACTGCGGGGACTAAAATCAGCGTAAAGATAGTAGACACTATAAGACCGCCTAAAACCACACTGCCAAGACCGCGATAAAGTTCACTCCCTGCTCCCGGGAATACAACTAACGGCAGCATGGCAAACACGGTTGTCGCCACGCTCATAAATATTGGCCGGATACGTGTCCTCACACTCTCTATAAGTGCCTGACGGGATTCCATTTTCTCTTCCCGCATGTTATTAAGAGTCTGGTGCACGATCAGAATAGCATTGTTTATAACCGTACCTATCAAGATAACGAAACCCAACATGGTAAGTACATCCATAGCCTGTAACGTAAACAGGTTCAAGAATGCAAGTCCCGCAAAACCTCCAACAGCGGCTAAAGGGACACTGAACATTATGACTATTGGATAGAGGAATGACTCAAAGAGTGCGGCCATTAGTAGATATGAAATCCCAATAGCCAGGATAAAGTTCCATTGCAATGACTCACGCGCCTCTTGAAGCTTGTCAGCTGTACCTGAAAGATTGGCCTTATAAAGACCGCCCAGCAAACCTTTCTTCATCATCGGTTTTATTATCTGCGTATCTATTGTATCAAGCGCTCTTTCCAGCGGCATTGTACGCGGCGGTATTACCTGTATTACTATAGAGCGCTCCCTTTCAATGTGATATATCGCTTCCGGCCCAACATCTATCTGTATATCTGCTACCGTACTTAGAGGCACATAATCACCTGATGGTGTATAAATGAATATCTGCTCCAGATCCTGAGTTCGTTCGATATATTTATTCTGTCCAAAAATAACAAGGTCTATTTTGTCACCCTGGTGCCAGTAATCACCCGCATAAGCGCCATCCACAAGGACATCGGTAATATATCCTATGTCAGAGGCCGTTAATCCTAACTCGGTCGCATGTTCTAATAGCGGCCTGACCTGTAATTCAGGACTCCCAAGCTCAAGGCTGGGCACAGGACGAGCCTGTGTACCTGGAGGAAGCACCTGCCTTACCTGTCCAAACACCTGCGCACCATAATACACTAAACGATTCAAATCAGGCCCGGTAAGTTCAATGTCTATTGCACGCCCACCGCTTAATGCCCGCTCAAACAAGCTTGACTGCTGAGCTATTGTTATCATTCCCGGAATCTTACCGCATACACGCCTGAGAACAGGTATCAGTTCTGCAACCCTTGCAGGTTCGGCAGATATCATACCCATAAAGACAGACCTTCCACGAGAAACATAAAATCCATGCTTAATAGGAGGTCCATCCAGCATCTCTGCTTCCTTAGTCCCCTTTCTGGCAAGCCAGTAAGGACGAAGCTCCTTTTCCAAAACCAGCCCGATAGCCCTTTGCTCTTCAAGACTATATCCAGGGGGAGGCAGCATAATGACCATAATCATATTACGATTGCCCTCCGGCAAATACTCCATTTCAGGAATCATCCACCAGGTAAGAAATATCGATATAAATATCAAGGCAAAGATCGTTATTAAACGTCTTTTTAAAGTGTTCGTTAAGTAATCTACTACTTCAACAATTTTATCAGTTAAATTGCGTCCGAGTGAAACCAGTTTACTGCCACTACTTAATGACTGTTCACTGTGTGCAGTCTCACTCTTCTTTCTGCGTGAAAGAACCCTGGCTGCCGTAGTTGGTATTACTGTAATAGCAACAATAAGTGACAAGCATACAGCAAAACTTATTGCCAATGCTATGTCCCTGAACAGTTGTCCAACTTCCTGTTCGACAAGTATTACTGGAATAAAGACTCCTATGGTAGTCAGCGTAGAAGCTAAGACAGCCCCCCATACCTCAGCAGTACCTTTGTATGCAGCCGCAAATGGATCCTCCCCGGACTGCCAGTGGCGATAAATATTTTCCAGGACGACGATGGCACTGTCAACCACCATCCCGACTGCAAAGGCTATCCCTGCCAGACTAACCACATTAAGCGAACGCCCCAGAAGTGTAACCATTAGAAACGTGCCTACGGCGCTGATAGGTATCGCCAGTCCGATTACAAGTGTGCTTCGCCAGCTTCTGAGGAATAACAAGAGTATCATGACCGCCAGAAGGCCACCAACTACGATATTCTGTCTCACAAGGCCTATTGATGATTTTATATATTCAGTCTCGTCATAAACCTGTTCCAGCACCAACCCCCTGCCTCTCAACAGGTTCTCATTTAACTCACGGCACGCCTCCCTTAACCCTTTCATAACCGTCAGTACGTTGGCACCAACCTCCCTCTGTGCATTCACGGCAATGGACGGTTCATTCTTCTGCCTGACAAATGCCTCGAGTTTCTTGTATCCAAGTTTTACTTCTGCTATGTCCCTTACATAAACAGGAATATCATCCCGCTTTGCAATAACCAGATTTTCTATTTCCTCAACAGACCTAAACTGTCCCAACGTTCTGACCACAAACCTGTTCTTACTCTCATCTATATCTCCACCGCTTATATTTACGTTAGTAGAGATGAGAGCCCTGCGTACATCTAGAATTGTCAATTGGGAACCGGCTAACGCATGAGGGTCTATGACAACCTTCATCTCTCTCTCTGCACCTCCATGAATATTACTGTTGGCAACTCCCGGCACCCTCTCCAACCTTGATTCAATATGATCTTCAACAAAATCTCTCAAGTCAGTAACATCAATATTTGTTCCCGGAAGTGCCCGCAGAGTAAACCATGCAATAGGCCGGTCGCCGGTATTTACAGTACTTATAACCGGCTCATCAACATTCTCCGGGTACTCCTGCACCTGGTCCAGTTTATTCGCCACGTCCAGAAGGGCGGTGCTTTTGTCCGTACCAACTACAAATTCCAGTAATATTTCCCCGCGTCCGTTGAAACTCTTGGAGGTTAATTTACTCAGGTTTTCAACACTCTTCAGCATCTCCTCCTGTTCATGAATTATCTCCTGTTCAACTTCCTGAGGACTTGCCCCGATCCAGCGGGTTTCTACCGTTATCTGTGGTTTCTCAACATCAGGAACGAGCTGTACAGGAATGCGGAATAAAGCAAGGAGGCCAAAGAGTAATACAAATATCGCTCCTACTGCTACTTTTACTGGATTGTTTGTTGAATATTTTATAATCTTCATAACTCAGTTTACTACCCGGAAAATACCATCTCGTAATACTTCAAAGGGAAAAAAAGAGTTCTCACGCAAAGCCGCAGAGATCACTAAGAAAATACAATAAAGAAATTAAAAGATAAAAGCCTTTTTTCCCTTTGCGTTCTTAGCGGCTTTGCGTGAGAAACATAGAAGGAAACATAAAAATGAATAAATCCCTTCTTGTTTTACAATCTGGATTCCCTGCGAAAGCAGGGTGGTTTTCCTCTCTTTCGAGAGGAGTCCAGTTTGTTTTATAAAGCTCAAGCCTGAATACATAAATCGTAATTCCGAAATCCTCAATCGTCAATCTCCCCGGGATCCATCCTTCCGGTTATCTGGATATCCTGTCCATTACGCAACCTCTCATTACCTCTTACAATCACATCTATTCCAGGCTTTACATTGCCGATAATCTGGATTAAATCTTTGTGAGCAATACCGGCCTGAATAGGGACTTCTGCAACCTTTCCATCTACTGCCAAATAAATAAACTCCATACCTCCACGCCTTACTATACCATCCTTCAAGATCATTGTTGCCGATAATAAAGAACCTGTTTCAAAGGTTGCCTCTGCAAACATGCCACTTTTAATTGCATCATCTTTATTATCTATTTTGACATAAACAGGAAATGTTCTGGCACGTTTGTCTGCCTGAGGTACTATGTGAACAATATGACCGGTCCTTTTCATGTTCCCCAGCGCCGGAAAGATGACTTCACTCTCATCACCCACCTTCATATACTGAATGTATTTTTCCGGAACAGGAACTCTCACCTTCACATAGTTTAATTGTAACATGGAAACAACGCTGTCTCCCTTTTTAAGCCATTGACCTACCTCAGTATGTTCTTCAGTAATCCGTCCGTCAAATGGCGCCTTAATCGTACACTTTCCAATGTCATCTTCAATGCCTTCTACATTCGCTTCTTGTGCGATTAACTTAGTCTCAACCTCATCTAATTCCGAATGGGAAATTGCATCACCTTCATAGAGTTCCTTCGCACGCTCATATTCTATGAGGGCGAGATGTTTATCTGCCTTCGCACCTTTAAGTCGTATTTTCAGGGATGTTGTGTTGAGTTCTGCCAATACCTGCCCCTTTTTAACATAATCACCTCTTTTAACAGGAAATTCAACTACCAACCCCTCTATTGAACAAGCAACAATACTCTCCCTGAGTGGAAAGGCAGTTCCCACCATTTTAACCGGCTGACGCACATCCATTTCAATGATGCGTGACACAACTACAGGCGCTTTGAACGTTTGTTCCTGTGCCAGACTCCTGCCACATATAAAGAACAAAGCAATCGTGTAGAAAATCAGGATTCCGGTACATAAAAATAAATAGTATCGTTTCTTACCCGCCTGAAAGACATAGTCGGGCAGGTTGTAACTACACAGAGTTTTCAGTCCCGAATTGTCCATTCAGATTCTCCCTTATTTTTCCTAAAAGTCTTTGCAAATTTGCAACATCTTTAGACGAAATACCTTTAACGGCTCCATCTCTTACTCCATGGGCACATTCAGTCATCTTCTTCCATACTCCTTCTACCTTCTTTGTCGGTGAAATTAATTTCTGCCGTCTATCTTGAGAAGACACCTTCCGCTTGATCCAGCCCTTCTGCTCCATTCTGTCAAGTATCCTGACCAGCGTAGGTCCTTCTACACCGAGCAGTTCTGCCAGCTTAACCTGAGAGATTTCACCCTCCAGAGCCAGGCCTGCGAGGACCTGCCATTGGGCGAACGTAATCCCGTAGTGCCTCAGTTCAGCATCTAATGCCTTCCTTAAAGCCCGATTTACCATTGCAACGGAGTAACCAATACTTTCCTTAAAATCGTATTCTAACATAATAGATAGCCTGCTATTTAATAGTATACTATTATTCTATCTGTTTAGCACCAGAAATCAAGACATAATTAGTTTTTGCAGACGAAAGAGAGGGATTTTAAAGTAATTAATGAGGAATTGATTAAGGATATGCATGTATTGCGAGACAGCCTTAAAATAAAAAAAGGGAACTTGCGTTATATAAACGATAAGTTCCCTTTTATTATAGTAGGGGCGTATGGCTATACGCCCCTACTTCTAAAACTAAAGATTATTAACCATCATGCTCAATGTATGTATCGGTTCCACCTGTAACTGCAGTATTATCCACATAGATGTTATCTCTCGTAGTACCATCACTTGAGTACCAACCGGCAAGTGGAGAATTAACAAATTCCACATGGCCATCGACGTAAACTACGTTTTGACCTCTGCCGTTATGGTTTTGAGTGCTCGCCGTTGCGCTCGGTGTAGAAGGAGGACGATCAGCAGCGATTGCAACATCTGCATCATCTGCCTGTGTGTGTAGCCTGTCATATCCATAACTACTCTGCGTTGAGGTAAAGTATTCTGAACCGCCACTTGTAGCGGCTGACATACCTGCATTAGAAGCATTGGTTACAGTGGTATCACTTGGACAGTTAAACACTTTATTATCACTTACGTAAGTGTCGTATATCCGGTTAAATGCAGTCATTGCCGTGTTTGAACCCGCTGTACTTGAAGGAAATGATTCACTATTCTCATTCGCATACATTATCAGGCCCATACCTATCTGTTTTACATTACTCATGCATTGAGTCTTACGTGCTGATTCTCTGGCTCGGCTTAGTACCGGAAGCAGGATTCCGGCAAGAATACCAATTATTGCAATCACAACCAGTAATTCAATGAGAGTAAAACCTCTGTTTAATTTAGGAATCCTCATTCGCAAA
>JAANXD010000072.1 GCA_018263435.1 Candidatus Scalindua arabica
TGTAAGCATGTGCACGCTTAAGGGCTTCTTCCATACCCCATCCTGCTATTAAGGCCTCAACCCGCGCTATGACAAGAAAATCCGGATCATTTTGAGCATTCTTTGCAGCTAATATTTTACCTACAAATTCTGCAATTGATGCCAATTCCTGTCTTCCGGGGATAAAACTATTAACCTTAGGAAAAAGTTTATCTTCAATACAGACAGCCGCTATCTCTGCAGCTTCATACTTTCTAACCAGGTGAATTACATTATTTGAGTTTCCAAAACCAGTATCACAATCCGCTATAACAGGAATATTGACAGCTTCATTCATAGAGGAAGCGACATTGAAAAAATCAGTCATGGTAAGGATATTGGCATCTGGCAGAGCATAGCTGGTAGAAATTTCCAGACCGCTTGCCCAGACCGCATCAAAGCCTGACCTTTCCACCAACTTTGCACTCAGGGCGTTGTGTGCGCCCATAACACGAACCAGTTTATGTGAAGCAAAAAGATTTCGTATTTTTTTTAATTTAGTCATTTAGCTGAGGAGAACACACGTTTCCCTGTTTTATGCGGATAAAAGAAGTAGCAGAAATGTAATCACAAAGAATAACTATCAAGCTCAGGGATGCCAACAAATGGAAATACAAAAAGTTGGTCAAACTGCGATAACTTCAATATTTGAGATATGCGGTTTTGGTGTCTTCATTGTTACTAAGAACACAGGTATTCCCTTCTTTTTGTTTTCTTCCAACACCTTGTAGTTTTCATTATACAGATCATTATCATCTTCAGGAAGTATCACAAGAACTGCACCCGGAGGCATTTTATCTAGCACGTCAGGACATTCAAAGACATACTTCATCCATTCAGCATGAAGGTCTAAATTCTTTCTAATAATTTCATCTTTTGTCATTCTTGATCCCCTTTTTCAAAGTTTTCTCTATATTTCTTCCAATTTGCCTTCAAATCTATCGTCGCATATGTAAAAGCAAGATTGTATGTCTCGAAAAATAGAGGTATTTTTATAGTTTCTCCTCCTGCTTTCATTATATCTTTATGAGCAAATCCATGTGCTGTATCATACCTCACTATTTGTTGCCATTTCTCTGCTATTAGTATTGCTTCGTATTGTACTACAAATTCCAAGATTATACTCTTTTCTTTTTGTGCATATACACGCAATCTATCTGCTGATTCAGCAGTTAAATAAATAATATATTCTATTTCTTTCACTTACCTCTTTTTACTACCTCAACGCCCTTCCTCGAGAGAAATACTATACTTGGAAATTCAAATTGACATTTGACAGGATTCAAATCAGCACCAATTTTTTCGTTTTATTCATTTCTTGTTATTGGGCAGGATGCCTATAGATATTCAAAATGGACAGAAGCGGTAAGTTCACTTTATACCTGTACAGACAAAATGTGATAACATGGAATATTCATGAAATGGAAAGGAATTCACCTCTCTATACCCGGTTTTACTTAATAACTTGCGAGTTTGTTCCTGATTCCGAAAATAGAATTTGTCTCCAAAATACAAGACATGATCAATAAATTTGGTAAACCAGAATTTACATAGCGGCCTGAGATCTATTTCCACGACAATAACCTTTGCACCTTTCCTTAGTTTCTCATAACATTCTCTCAAAAGGTTCTCCTGGCTCTCGAACGAAGGTAAATGATGTAGAACATGAACCAATACAATGGTATCACAATCTACAATCTCTAATTGTTGAATATCCTCATTAACAAAACTTGTATTAGTAAAACCAATGTTTGCATATTTGAGCTTCCTCTCAGAAAGTTCTATCCCTATAATATCCCTCTCCGAAGATTTATAAGCCAATAAATTTGGGAAGAAACCGTAACCACATCCCAAGTCTATTACTAAACCCTTTCCTGGTACCAGGCTCTCTATCCTGTTGTAAGAAAGATGAAGGTTTCGAAGGAGTAAAAACAGCTTAATATTGAAAGAAGCCTTATATAATCGAATAATCTTAAGTAAAGTTTGATCCAATAAATTTAACTCTGTATGATTTCTTATAGATATTAATCATATTTCCCGGATATATCGTTCGCCTTAATTCGGAAAATGCTTATAAATGATTTGATACCATCCAGAACAGGTCTGACTTTAGAACCTTCATAATGTTTCCAGTTAACAGGCAATTCCTTTATTTTATAATTATACTTCTCTACCAAAAATAATGTCTCCAGATCAAAACTCCAATCATCCATTAGCTGCATGGAAAATATCTTCTTTGCCACATTGTCTTTAAACATCTTAAAGCCGCAATTGTAATCCCTTACACTGATCTTAAAGAACAATCGTGAAATATATATATATATTTCACCAAGAATATGGCGATACGAAGGCTGGGATATAACGATGTCACCAGGTATATTCTTAAGCCTTCTAGAGCCTATAATAATATCAAAGCCGTCTTTAAAACCTGGCAACATTCTCTCTAATTCAAATATTCTTGTTGAATTATCGGCATCCATAAAGAGGATATAATCCCCGGTTGCCTGCATAATCCCCTTTCTTACGACAAACCCCTTTCCTCTATTAGGATTATTCTCTAATATTCTTATACTTCCGTTACTATTTAAAGCCTTATATCTTTTAATAACATCAAGAGTGTCATCCTCACTCCCATCATCAACAATAATA